>NZ_JBFUIQ010000107.1:0-13502 GCF_056401795.1 Peribacillus sp. P4_D6 | reverse complement strand
GTGTTAAGTGGGTTAAGTACCTGTAAATATGCAGAAGAGATAGGGTTGGGGGCCATTCTGGTTGATACTGGAAAGGAATCATTTCGGCAGGCGTTGATTGAGGCGAAAAGGGTAGCTCTTGTCAGCAGAAGGGAACAGGAGAAGACCAAGCGTTACCAAACGATTCTTAATTATGCCTATGAAGGGGTTATTGCAATAGATTTAAAAGGACAAATATCCGTATTCAATACGGCCGCTCAGGAGATATTAGCCATTTCCAAGGGGAGCTTAATTGGAAATTCTGTATACGATATAATAAAGCCCGGAACATTTCGTAATATGCTTTTAAGCGACGATGAATACGAAAAAGATACGGTTGCTTACCAATCCATTCAATTATCGGTAAAAAAGGTCGGGATATTTTTAAAAGGTAAAAAAGTGGGGGATATGGTCGCCTTTCAAGATGTTACCCGCATTCAGGAGATGGAAGGGAAGTTCTTTAGAAAGCTTCATTCACGCGGACATGTGGCAAAGTACACATTTGATGATATATTGTATCGGAGTTCGGAAATCAAGAGGACGATTGAAACAGCTCAACGTTATAGTGAAGTGGATTCAAACATTCTTATAATTGGAGAAACTGGAACGGGCAAGGAAATATTCGCCCAAAGCATACATAATCATAGCAATCGGAAAAATAACCCATTTGTTGCCATTAATTGCGCAGCGCTTCCCGAAAATTTATTGGAAAGTGAGCTTTTCGGATATGCAGAAGGAGCTTTCACGGGAGCCATGAAAGGCGGAAAGCAAGGATTTTTTGAACTGGCTCATAGAGGTACGATTTTTTTGGATGAAATAGGAGAAATCTCTCCAAAAATGCAAAGCCGGCTGCTGCGTGTCCTGCAGGAGCGTGAAATCATGCGCATCGGTGATGATAAAGTAATCCCTGTTGATGTGAGAATAGTGTCGGCGACGAACAAAGACCTCATGCAAATGGTAAAGAGTAATGACTTTCGGGAGGATCTGTATTATCGCTTGAGTGTGCTGGACCTTGTATTGCCTCCGCTTCGGGAACGCAGAGAAGATATTCCGTTATTGGTGAATGCCTTTATTCGGAAAGGTCATTCGGATCAGAAACAAATCAAAATTTCGGAAACTGCCATGAAAAGGCTGAGTGAAGGGAATTGGGAAGGGAATATTCGCCAATTGCAAAATTTTTGTGAGCGATTATGCGCTCTTTATAAGAACAAGATAATTGATGTGTACGATATCGAAATGTATTTTCCGAATAAAAATAATCAGAAAATACTTCTTTCGGAACAAAACGAAGAGATGGATATATCACCTGGGATACATTTATCCGAGCGTGAAAGAATTGTTCAAACGTTAATGAAGGTGAATTTTAACAAAGGAAAAGCTGCTTTTGAGTTAGGGATGAGTCGGACGACTTTATGGAGAAAGATGAAAAATTTGAATATCGAAACAAATTGAAACGTAATGAAACAAATTAATTCATTTTGAAACAATTTGTTTACTTTATTTATCTCTTAATTTGAGAACGAATTGGCTTCTTTCTTGAATAAACGGATGTTTTTTATGTTGGCACAATAATTGTATATAAACAATGTAGTAGGAAAGGTTTTTCCTTCAAGGTTAACATGAAAGGTTGGTGGGAATGTGTGAGTCATTTAGTGTATATTCCTCAAGATATTGAGAAAGAGGGGAAAAGTTATTTAGTAGAAAAAGGCTTTAAGATTAAAGTAGGATCTGATTTGTCGCAAGAAATTCTTATGGAAGAAATCAAGGGTTGTGATGCAGTACTAACGAGATCAACGGCTGTAATAAATAGAGAAGTTATTACAGCAGCTGAAAACCTCAAAGTAATAGCCAAGTATGGAGTGGGCTTGGACAATATTGATATTGAAGCTGCTACAGAGCGTGGCATTTATGTAACAAATACCCCAGAGGCAAATGCGAATTCTGTAGCGGAACATGTAATGGCATTAATTTTATCTTTGTCCAAAAACTTAAGCTTGGCTGACAAAGAGCTGCGCAGCGGGAATTTTGCTATCCGTAATCAACTTTTTGGTATGGACTTGGAAGGCAAGACTTTGGGGATTATCGGACTGGGGAGAATCGGTAGAATACTGGCAAAAAAGGCTTCCGAAGGCTTCGATATGAAAGTGATTGGCTACGACCCTTATGTTACAGCAAGCCCGAATTCTGGGCTGGAGATAGCAACAGATTTAGAATGGGTATTCAGAAACGCTGATGTTATTAGTCTGCATCTGCCGTTAACGAAAACAACAAAAGGAATAATAGGAAGCCGTGAGTTTTCCTGGATGAAAACTTCCTCCTTTTTTGTAAACGCTTCCAGGGGCGGTGTGGTTAAGGAAATTGATCTAGTAAACGCTTTGCAAGCAGGCGAGATTGCCGGTGCCGGAATAGACGTATTTGAAGTTGAACCTCCTGATAAATGGAATCCACTTTTTAAATTGGATAATGTGATTGTCAGTCCTCATAATGCCGCTTTGACGAAGGAAGGTTCCGTACGCATGGCTGTACATGCCGCAATGCAGGTGGAACAAGTTCTTTCTGGCGTGAAACCGAACTGGGCTGTAAATGAGCCTTTAACTAAAGGAGTGTCAATGTAACCATACAGAGATAATTATCTGTATTTTCTGACAAATGAGGTTTGAAAGATTCGAGTTTAGCATTTGTTGATAAGGATGGTGAACAAATGAAGAAAATAATCTATGTGATAAGTGCAATACCGGCACTTGGCTCGCTTGTGGTTATCAATCGAATTGAACCTTATGTGTTAGGGATGCCATTTGTTCTTTTTTGGGCCATATTATGGGTCTGTCTTACATCAGTTTTTTTGATAATCGCCAATAGACTTGATCCTGCAACCGAGGAGGAAGAAGACTGATGAATGAAGCCCTGCTCGTTATCCTTTTCTTTCTGGTTCTGTGTATTTGGTTAGGGCTTCAAGCTCGAAAAGGTAAAAATATGAGTTTGGAACAATGGGCCATTGGCGGAAGAGGCTTCGGCAGCTTTTTGCTCTTCTTTTTGATAGCAGGTGAAATGTTTACGACATATACGTTTTTGGGGGCGAGCGGCGGAGCTTATCGATCTGGTATGCCTCCTGCCTTATACGCTTTTAATTGCTTCTATTTTGTAATCGCCTATTGGCTGTTGCCGCCTATTTGGAGATATGCAAAAAAAAATAATGTCATTTCTCAATCTGATTTTTATGACAAAAAGTACAACAGTCCGGCTTTAGGTGTTCTTGTGGCGGTAATTAGCGTCATTTCAATTATTCCATATCTGATCATGCAGTTGAAAGGGTTAGGTATTATCGTATCAGAAACCTCCTATGGGTCCATATCTCCAAATGTGGCTATAGTTGTTGGGGTAATTGCAATCACAATTTATGTAACGGCTTCAGGGATGCATGGAGTGGCGTGGACCGCGGTCATTAAAGATATCATGATTCTGACAGTTGTCGTCTTTATGGGGATTTATTTTCCGCTTCATTATTACGGTGGTATACAGCCAATGTTTGAAGCAATCGATACAGCAAAACAAGGATTTTTGATTTTCCCGGAACAAGGTTTGAGTATCTCTTGGTTTATTTCAGCTACGATCATGACAGCATTGGCATTCTACATGTTTCCTCATATGTTAGCGGGAGTGTTCTCTGCAAAAAGTCCGAAATCACTTCGTTGGAATGCTGGGGTTATGCCAATTTATCAAATAATCATCATTTTTTCGTTATTTATTGGTTTTTCTGCGATTCTCCAAGTTCCGAATTTACAGGGAGCAGAAGCAGATTTAGCTTTATTTAAAATGGCGAAGATGTCATTTGATCCCTGGTTTGTAGGAGTTATTGGAGCATCAGGGGCAATGGCCGCCCTTATTCCCAGTTCACTCGTTTTGACGGCTACGGCCACGATACTTTCAAAAAATGTATATAAGGTATGGAAGCCGAATACATCGGATGACCAGCTACAAAGATTGAGCAGGATGTTAGTACCTGTCATTTCTATAGTGACTCTATATTTTACGTTCAATGGTGGGGAGTCGATTTTTACCTTGTATCTTATGGCATATAGCTTCATGGCACAGTTGTTTCCAGCACTATTTTTCAGTTTGTGGAAAAAGAATCCTGTCACGGTTCAAGGAGCATTTGCCGGCATGATCGTTGGAATTCTAATTGTTGTATACTCGACTACATCAGGTACGACACTTGCTACATTATTTCCATCTCTGCCGCAAGCCATACAAGATCTTGATGTAGGGTTAGCTGTATTATTCATCAACATCGCAGTAACTTTAGGAGTGAGTGCAGTTACTAGAAAAACTTCACTTGGGATGAAAGAAGATATTAAACAGGCTTCAGGAATGGAAAAGCTTGTTAAATGACAGTGGGAATCAGTCCAATATTCATATAATCATAGATTAATAGAATAAAAACACGTTTTCGAAAGCGGGAGGCTTGATTATGAAAGTCAGTGGAGGAAGAGCAGTCGTAGAAGTAATGGCTAAAGAAGGGGTAAAAAAAGCTTTTTGTGTACCAGGTGAAAGTTATCTTAGTGTAATGGATGCACTATACCAACATCCTGAAATAGAACTTATTTCCGCAAGGCATGAAGGAGGTGCCTCTTTTATGGCGGAAGGGTATGCCAAGGCTTCAGGAGAGGTGGGGGTCTGTATGGCAACGCGTGGAGTGGGTGCTACAAACTTAGCTATCGGCATTCATACTGCTGCTCAGGATTCAACCCCTTTGATTGCGCTTATTGGCCAAGTCGAACGCCCTTTTAAAGAAAAGGAAGCATTCCAGGAAGTGAATTTGACGGGTTTTTTCAGTCATTTATGTAAATGGACGGTAGAGATCGATCGTGTGGAAAGAATCCCGGAATTATTGCAACGGGCTTTCCATATTGCGAGATCGGGGCGTCCTGGCCCTGTATTAGTGGCTTTGCCGCATGACATGTTGGAAGACGAGGCAGAGTTGAACATGAACCCTTCATATCGCTCGCTTCCTCCTCAACCACATATGGAAGATGTGAAGCAGGCGATGGATACGATACGAAACGCGGAGCGCCCCGTATTGATTGCTGGCGGAGGTGTGATTCATGCTAAGGCCAACAGGTTGCTTGTACAGTTTGCGGAGGAAATGAAACTTCCTGTCGTTACAGCTTTCCGTCGGTTTGACGCGTTTCCGAACTCACATCCTTGCTATGCAGGGTGGCTTGGATTTGGGACACCTCAATATTTACTTGATGCAATCCGGGATGCAGATGTAGTTTTGGCATTAGGGACACGATTCTCTCAAGTAGGAACACAAGATTACACCTTGCTTTCTAAAAATTCAAAGCTGATCCATGTGGATATTTGTCCCGATATTTTTGGTAAAGTGTATGCTCCTTCTCTTGCCGTTGAAGCGGATGCCAAGAGCTTTTTGGAACAAGCACTGCAAGCGCCAGAATCAGAATCTTTTATTTCAGGCGAAGATCATCTAAAAGAATTGCACGATAAATATTTGGAATTTTCTGAACTGAAGGCCGATTACACAGAGGATTTCGTGGATATGGACGGATTGATGCATGATCTGGCTGTCTGTCTGCCGAAGGATACCATCATTACAAATGATGCAGGCAACTTTTTTGGATGGCTATCAAGATATTATCGTTTTGAACAAGAAAACACATACGTGGGGCCAACGTCGGGTGCAATGGGATATGGACTGCCTGCTGCTATTGGGGCAAAACTGGCGCAGCCTCACAAACATGTTGTTTCTATTTCGGGGGATGGTGGCTTCATGATGACTCTCCAAGAGATTGAAACCGCTGTAAGGTATAAAATTCCGACCATATCAATTGTTGTGAACAACAATATTTACGGAACAATTCGAGCACATCAAGAAAGGCATTTTCCAAACCGGGCTGTTGGAACTGACTTATCTAATCCTGATTTTGCTGGATTGGCCCGCTTATTTGGGGCACATGGTGAAAAGGTTGAAAAAAATATTGATTTTGYGCCAGCGCTGCAACGGGCGATTGCTTCAGGGCTGCCGTCTGTAATAGAAGTTGCAGTCAATCCAAAGATTCTATCTGTAGGCCAGGACAAGAAGGAAGTATACGAAAAGTTAATGTCTAATAATTAACTTTGGAAGTTAGCAGGACCCAATAAAAGGCATGTAAGGGAGGTATCATAGTTGTTAAAACCATATATAGTTGTTGAATGGAATGATACGGAAACAGATGCTAAAGGCTGGCTGGTCGTCCATAACTTTGTAAAAGGATACACAGGCGGCGGTACAAGAATGCACCCAACGGTTACAAGAGAAGAGGTCGAAAGGCTGGCCGAGGCGATGGCTTATAAGTATGTAGCCTGTGAGTCTGAGACGACTGGCGGTTGTAAAGCGGGCATTGYCTATGATTATAAAGCGCCAGACGCATATGCAGTGTTAAGAAGATTTCTGATTGCGATGATGCCTTATATAGATATAGGGGTATCGTTAGGCAGTGATTTAGGTACCAAATATGAAGATGTACTCAAAATATTTAATGAATTTGGCATTGATATCCCCCTAACGAAATCAATGAAGCAGAATCCGAATGTTCTGCAAGGGATAAAAGATTTCGATGAACTGTTGACGACAAAAATCGACGGGTTGTTTTTAAACGATGTCGTAACAGGCTATGGTGTGGCTTTCTCCGCAGATGAGGCATGGAAATTTAAAAACGGAAAAGGTGGAGCAAGAGTTGTCATTCAAGGATTCGGCTGTGTAGGGGCAAGCTGCGCATTGAAAATGTTCCAGTTAGGTTATAAAGTTGTGGGAATTTCCGATGCAGCCCTTTTGGTAACGTGTGATGAAGGATTGGATGTCCAAAAGCTTATTGATCATAAGAATATGTACGGGGAAATGGATAAAGCCTTTTTTGAACCGCATTATGATGTAAGGCCAAACACGGAATGGCTCGACATAGATTGCGACATTTTAATTCCGTCCGCATTGGAGGATGTCATCCACATATCCAATGCCAAAAGCGTAAAAGCGAGCTTGATTGTGGAGGCGGCAAACATTCCCCTTTCTCCCGAGGGAGACGAAATCATAAGACAAAGAGGAATAGATGTTGTCAATGATTTCGTTGCCAACCTGGGGGCGATAAGATTTTATGATGCGGTTATTTTCGGACTGATTAAACCAAATCCACAAGCTGTCGTCGATGATATAGAAAAACTATGCAGGAAAAATACGTATCATTTGTTTACTCAAGCAAAAAAACAAAAAAAATATCAAAGAGAAGTAGCTTATGAAATATTTAAACCGACAATCAGCGACTTGCCGGAATATGCAGTGCCTTCCGAAGCGTTATCGGGGAACTCTCGTTAACTTGTGTTAATCATGAAAGTGTTCAAGCAGTTTATCAATCAGGAACGGGGGGGAATTCATGCAAACAGAAGATGAAAATCAGCCAAAAGAATTACAGCGTTCAATGAAGAGCAGACATTTATTCATGCTCTCCTTAGGTGGGGTAATTGGAACAGGTCTTTTCCTGGGATCAGGATATGCAATCGGTGAAGCTGGACCCTTAGGAGCGATTGTTGCCTATTTGGTCGGTGGTTTATTAATGTACTTGGCGATGATTTGTCTCGGTGAATTATCGGTAGTGATGCCGGTGTCCGGTTCCTTTCAGGTCCATGCAACGAAATTTATTGGTCCCGCCACTGGATTTGTCATTGGCTGGATTTACTGGCTAAGCTGGGCTCTTTACGTAGGCCTGGAATTTGTAGCGGCCGGTTTGCTCATGACCAGATGGTTTCCCGATATACCAGTATGGATATGGTGTGTGATATTTACGGTCCTTTTATTCACTATAAATGCATTGACTACGCGAAGTTTTGCAGAGACCGAGTATTGGTTCTCCGGGATTAAAGTGCTTGCCGTCATTCTCTTCATAATTATCGGTGCAGCAGCGATGTTTGGATTGATTCATATGGAGGATGCACAACCTGCCCCGTTCCTTTCCAATTTTATAGGAGATGGACTATTTCCTACAGGGTTCACGGGTGTTTTTATATCGATGATGACAGTCGTATATGCTTTCCAGGGATCGGAAATCATGGGTGTTGCAGCAGGAGAGACGGAAAACCCGCAACAAAGCATTCCGAGAGCGATTCGAAACATCGTAATACGTGTGCTGCTTTTCTATGTACTGGCAATCTTTGTTCTATCGGCCATCGTTCCTTGGAAAGAAGTCGGTGTACTGGAAAGTCCATTTGTTACCGTGTTTGAAATGGTAGGCATTCCTTATGCAGCAGACATTATGAATTTCGTAATTTTAACGGCGGTCCTCTCTGTAGGAAACACGGGTCTGTTTGCTTGTACAAGAATCCTTTTCTCCCTTTCTCAAAACGGTATGGCACATTCTTCATTTGGAAAGCTCAATCGGCGCGGTGTACCTATGAACGCCTTACTAGTCACCATGGTCTTTGCCTTGCTGTCTCTGCTTACTAGTGTAGTAGCGGAAGAAACGTTATTCGTTGTGCTGCTTTCCATAAGCGGGGTTGGAGGGGTGCTTACTTGGATGGCGATTGCGTTCGCACAGTACAGATTCCGCAAGCAGTATATCAGAGCAGGCGGAAAGGTTGAAAATCTGAAGTTTAGAGTACCTTTTTTCCCGTTTGCCCCGATTCTCTGCATCATTATGTGTCTAGGTATTTTCGTGTTCACCGCTTATGATCCGACACAGCGAACTTCGTTGTATTGGGGATTGGGCTTCGTCGTTGCTTGCTATATATTTTACTATTTCAGATATGCGCGAAGGAACGTCGAGGTGCCAGCCTTAACAACTGAACAGACCAATGATTTTATTCAATAGTGATTATTATATGCAAGATATAAGAATACGGTCGTTTAAGATTCATTTAGAAGTGCAGTTAAAAGCAAAACCTATAATTTAGAGAAGTAGAATAATAGAATACGGAGGAAATAGTATGCGTTACTTAAATTATATTAATGGAAAATGGAAAGAACCCACTACAGGGGAGTATAGAGAAAATCTTAGTCCCCATGATGGTGAAAATTTAGGAGAATTTCCATCTAGTGCGGCGGCTGATTTACATGATGCAGTGGCAGCCGCAAAAAGTTCATTCCCTTTATGGAAAAAACTTTCGTTTCAGCAACGGGCTTCATATTTGCAAAAAGCAGCTGATATTTTGAAAAAGAACATGCAGGAAGTAGGTCAAGATTTGATAAAGGAAGAAGGGAAAACATTCTTGGAAGGGATGGGGGAAGCCAATCGGGCTGCCAGCATACTTGAATATTATGCTGCTGAAGCTCGGCAGCCACTCGGGGAAGTAATTCCTTCAGCCAATGCCAATACATTTTTATATACTACCCGCACGCCGCTCGGGCCGGTGGGTTTGATTACACCATGGAACTTTCCTATCGCCATCCCTGTATGGAAATTGGCGCCGGCCCTGATTTACGGGAATACAGTCGTGATTAAACCGGCTGATCTTACACCTAAGTCTGTCCATCATGTGCTAAAGGCATTTGATGAAGCGGGTCTTCCGCCCGGTGTCATCAATTGTGTATTCGGAAGGGGTTCCGTCATTGGTGCTGCATTAGTGGAACATCCTGATGTGAAGGCTATATCTTTTACGGGCTCGAATCAAGTAGGTCAGCAAATTCAAAAACAAGCCATTGAACATGGAAAGAAAGTGCAAGCGGAAATGGGAGGGAAAAACCCGCTTGTCGTCCTCGCCGATGCTGATCTTGAAAAAGCAGTGGAAATAGCTATAGGCGGAGCTTTTAAATCCACAGGGCAAAAATGCACAGCCACTAGCCGGGTGATTGTGGAGGAAGGAATTTATGAAGGGTTCCGGGAACGGCTTGTCGCACGTACGAAAGAATTAAAAGTGGGCAACCCGCTCAAAGAAGAAACATATATAGGTCCGGCTGTATCTAAATCACAACGCGATGGCGTGCTTGAAATGATCGATGTTGGGAAATCAGAAGCTACACTTTTATGCGGAGGGGAGATCCCCGAAGAAGCGGAATTGGCGAATGGTTTTTATGTCAAGCCGGCAATCTTTGAAAATGTTCCTCAACATGCCCGCATTGCGCGTGAAGAAATCTTCGGACCAGTCATCGCCCTTTTTAAGGCTGGAAATTATGAGGAAGCAGTTAAGATGGCAAATGATACAGAGTATGGATTGAGCGCAGCAATTTGTACAAACAATTTAACATTGGCTCAACGGTTTATTGAAGATGTTGAAGTGGGTCTTGTTCATGTCAATTCGGAAACGGCAGGAACCGAACCGCAAATGCCATTTGGCGGATGTAAAAGTTCAAGTGCGGGCAGCCGTGAACAAGGGAAGAGTGCCGTTGAATTCTATACAGAAGTCAAGACAGTCTATATGGATCGGATATAACTAAAATAGAATTAAGCGTTTTTAAACTTGTAAATTAGATCAAAAACAGGAGGGGATTTCAAAATGTCCACGAAAGAAAATGTACAGTTCAGCCCAACACTGCCTTATTCACGGTATGTCGATCCAGAGGTATTCAATGAAGAAAGCAAAAAGATCTTCAGAAAGAGTTGGATTTTGGCGGGGCATGCAAGCCAAGTGGAAAAGGTAGGAGATTTCATGACATTGGATATCGCCGGAGAGCCTATTATCGTTTCTCACGGGACCGATGGTGAACTGCGTGCTTTCTACAATATTTGCCCTCATCGCGGAATGAAAGTAGAAAACGCCGATAAAGGAAATAAGAAAATTTTACAATGCGGATACCATGGATGGACGTTCAAATTAGATGGAAGTGTAAATAGAGCCCCTAATTTTAAAACGAATGAGCTGGGGTTACACAGCTGTATGAAATCCATTCGCATAGAAGTTCAGAATGCCATGATTTTTGTCAATCTTGACAAAAATGCACCCCCTATGGCAGAAGCATATCGGGAATTTTTAGAGGAAATGAAAGAGTATCCATTCTTTGATTCACTGAAACTAGTTAGGGAAACCCGCCGTGTGGTAAAAGCTAATTGGAAGGCAGTTGTTGACAATTACCTTGAATGTGATCATTGTTCCATTGCTCATCCTGGCTTTGCTAAATCCTTTGATTTAGCAAACTTTTGCACAACGACACATGACAAATTCACCTATCAATATATGACAGCAAGCAAGAATGGCGAAGGGGACCAAGCGCGTTTTTATTGGGTTTGGCCAAATATGATGATTAACGTTTATCCAGGAGACGGAAACGTGAATACTATTCAAGTAATTCCCGTTGATGCTGTGACGTCGTTAGGTATTTATCGGGATTATTCCTTAGATGAAAAAACAACCATAGAAAAAGAAGAATATTTTAAATTTGTTGATCAAGTACGGCAGGAAGATTTTGATCTAGTGGAAAAACTGCAAAAAGGATTAAGTTCCGAGGCATTTACAAATGGAATCTTTTCTCCAACAGAACATGCTGCAGTCTATTTTCATGAACTCATTGAAAATAAGCTCCAGAACTAACCACTGAGCTCTCAATTGGAATGCACTAAAAAAGGAATGTTCATGGAGAATTTGTAAATGAAAAAACCTAAGCAACCAACCAGTGTGATTCGGCAGTTTACCGGAGCATACTGGTTGAGTTGTTTTTTTTGTGCCGCCTTTTTTGCCTTATTTGTTATGAAATTTGCGAACTTCCTTTTATTTATTCGGAGTGGGAGGATTTGTTCTTCCATTGTTGTTCTTCAGCAAGAAACTCAAAAAAAACATTCATGGCAGTAAGCGGTTGCTCATTTACTCGTTTAAAGTAGTTATTTTTTCTGGCATCTGTTAAATAGTTGCTTTTTTTGATTCTCTCCAACATATATTTTTGACTCATTTTCACTATTTCTCTTTGGTTGTGTTTGTTTTCTTTTAATAAGGCAAATCCTACAGCTCCCACCAATGCATAGATTCCAAGTGCGATTTTCGAAATGGGTAAAGAGTCGTTCTTAAATAAGAGAAAAAAAAGATTAATGATGGAAAAGCCTATCATCACCGTTGAAAAAAAACCGTATTTCATATTTTTCTTCAACAACGGGGACAACTTTAATTGAAGTTGTTCGATTTCGTTTTGCATGAAACCGGGTATATTATTTATTTTGATATTCATTGTTTCCTCCTTATTATCTTGCACCAATAAATAAATGGCACTGTAAAATCGTATTTATTAATGAAATAGGAAAAGGAACCTATATATATCTTATCGTTTGGAAACATGTTTGTCATTTAATATACTCTTGGACCTTTTTGAGGGAAAAGTAAACGCAGTGACACATGTGGATGATCAATGGAACGCCCTGTTATATGTGTTGGAAAATTCTCGAAGTATGAGGAGTCGAAATACAGATCATTTACCTTAATAAACCAATAGTGGTATGAATGATGAATGAATTATGGTAAAATGGTCCTCAAATGGAAGCTTTATTTTTCGTTTTTTCATTATTAATAGTTATGGATGACCTTCCCGCGCCTTTTTTTGTCATAATTACGTGACTAATGTGGTATTTAGTACTTTTAAATCGAGTTTTGGAACAAATCAATATATAATTAGAAGGCGAGATAGTAGATTCAAAGATTAAGGAGGGACATAGAATGATGGAATGGGCTCTGATCATTTTGTTCGCTGCAGCAGTATTACTGTTCATTTTATCGTTTATTAAAAAGGACTCTGTAAAAGTGGACAGTCAATTGGAACAGATTGCCAGCACTTTTGGGGATGAAATGAATGTATTACAGGAAAAAATCAGGAACATCGAGATAGATGCTGAAATTACGGTGCAAGAGGCAGGCATTTTGGCAATGTCTTCCGAAAAGCGAAACATGTTGCGTGAAGTACTCGACCTACATAAGCGAGGCTATTCATTTGAAAGCATTGCACTTAAGACAAAACAGCCGGAAGAAGAAATAGAACGGATGCTTACTCCTTACATGAAAACGACGAATGAAAGGAGAAATGTGGCCAATGACATCTAAATCAATGCGCAGCTTTGCCGGAGGCCTTGTTGTTGCCGCAGGCTTATGCGGTGCAGTGTACTTCTTTGGTCCAGGTGAAGCGACCGGCACGTCTGAGAAACTATCAGAAGATGAAATGAAAGAGTCTCTGGCTTCAGAAGGGTATGTCATACATTCCGAAAAAGAATGGGAAGATCAGATTGCTGAAGCACAGTCGGTTAAAGATAAGGCGGAGGCGGAAAAAGAAACGGTAAAAGAACCAACGGAAAAAATCATATACCGTACAGTTCTTACTGTGTCTAAAGGCTCGACAAGCATCGATGTGGGTAAAAACCTGCAAAAAGCAAAAGTCATCAAAAATGCCAATGAGTTTTCCGACGCGGTTGAAAAGAAAGGCAAGGCCAACGGATTACGACCTGGAACATATGTGGTGGATAGTGCGATGACTACGGAAAAAATAATTTCCATCATATTTAAATGAACATAAAAATGACCATCGGTAAGAT
>NZ_JBFUIQ010000106.1:0-13521 GCF_056401795.1 Peribacillus sp. P4_D6 | reverse complement strand
AAGAGAGAAGAGCGGATATTCCACTTTTGATAAAGCACCTCATCACAAAAAGCGGGAAGTGGGTAAAAGTAGAGGAAGACGTACTGGATTATTTCATGCAATATGAATGGCCCGGCAACATACGGGAACTTAAAAGTACAATCGATTACATGTTGACGGTTTGTGAGGGGAATGTCGTGACGAAAAGTGACCTTCCGTTCATGCACGGGAATAAGGAAGAAAGTGTGACGGCTGATTATCCCGTCTGTGAAAGTGTGTTGGAAAATCAGGAGCGCGCTTTCATCTTGGAAGTAATTAAGCAATACAACGATAAAGGAAAAGCGGCAAGCAGAGAACTGATTTCCAGTCAAAGTAAAGAATCGGACTTTGTCTTGTCCCCTCAGCAGATTCGTCGCCGTTTGGATATTTTAGAAATCGAAGGGTTTGTCRTCAAAGGCAGAGGAAGGGCCGGCACTAAGATTACCGCTGAGGGAATGGAGTATTTATATTTTCTTAGGTCAAAGCATGCTATGCATGGATATAAGTAGTCACTACCAATAAGGAGAGTTTGCTAATTTAAGGTATTAATAAGTTATCGAAGGGGTCCCATCGCCAATAAGTAGTTTAAGAGGTGGGATTATCCAATATTAATAGCCTCATTTCTCAGTGTCACAAGAGAAATGAGGCTTTTTTAATACCGATTAGTATAGTTCTTATTATAATTGACCCTTTTCACTCCAGTCGTTTCGTAGCTTTTTCCAACCAAGAATCTCAAATATCGCTAAAAGCGTGATCGTTTTTTAACGTATTCAAAATATGCTTAGTCAGAATGGAGGTATCCGTGTTTTTCCATACTGCCGATATCGAACTGGTTAATTCCGAGTTATCGATGTTCAAGGCTTTTACTTGGCTTTTTCCCAACAAACTCACCATATCTTCCGGCATGAGGGCTACGCCTAAGTTATTGGATATTAGATTGGCAATCGTCAGTAATTCAGAGCCTTTACATAATTCTTTAGGTGAAAATCCAGCCGTCAGACAAGCCTTTTCCAAAAGGAATTGAAGGGAATGCGCTTGAACGGCATCATAATGGATAAAAGGTTCGTCTTTTGCTTCGTATAAATGTATGGCCTCTTTTTGGGCTAGTGGATGATCCATGGAGACGACTAATTGTAAAGGGAACCTCATGAATTCAATCATACTTAATCCTTCATTGGCGATGATGTCACTGTGAATGGGCGTTCGGATGAAACCGATGTGATAATTTTGTTGGTTTACGAGTTTTACTGCTCTTGAAGATGTTGTTTCATGCACGTAAAACTCTGTTTCCGGGTATTGCTCCACGATCTTTTTCAATAATTTTGGGATATATATACTAGCTGCAGAGGGTACGGTAGCAATCTTCAGTTTAGGTTTGGGGATGGTTTTGTTTTCAACTATGTAATTCACTGTTTTCTCGATATCTTCAAAGGAAGGCGCAAGCTTTTTATAGATGTATTCTCCTTCTTCCGTCAATGTAATTTTTCTTGTCGTTCGATTCAATAATTTAAAGCCTAATTGTTTTTCGAGGGATAAAATCTGTTGGCTAAGTCCGGGCTGGGATATATGCAGGGTTTTGGAAGCCTCACTGAAACTAAGATGGTTAGAAACCTCTATGAAATAGCGGAGGGATAGGTAATTCAAACAATCACCCACTTCAATTGGATTTGAGTAACAAGGCTAAAGAAAGGGGGAATCCCTAATATTCCCTCGCAAAAAAAAGCTGGATATAAAATTTAAGGTTAGAAGATCATTTTATAATATAGACTTATAAGTTTATAACAATAATATATTTCTAAAATGGAAGAGTCAATATTATCCTTAAAGAAAGGAAGAATAGGTAATAAAAGGTAGAATATTACTATTGGATAGCGGATTTTCCTTGTTTTTAATAGGTGTTTATACATATTTGTGTTTGTTATTCTGATTTCTTTAAAAAAATTTAAATCAATTACTAGTCCTTTTTGATTATATGTCTGATTTTGTAAAAAAAGGGAAAGTGAGGCGGTCGGTAGAATAATAACACTATCATCTCCTGCGGATGAAGAAAACATATGAGGGGGGAATTTTATGAAAAGATTTCATAGGTGCTTTTTATTGGTCATGATTTTGACGGTCACCGGTATTATCACAGCTTGTAAAGACAGCAATGAAGGTGCTTCAGGCAGCGGTAGCCAAAACTTGAGTCTGTTGACTGGTGGAACGGGTGGTACATATTATCCGCTTGGAGGACAAATTGGAAAAATCATTTCCGATAAAACAAAAGCGAACATAACACCTCAGACATCTGGCGCCTCCGCCGAAAATATGGAAACGTTAAGGGCTGGAGAGGCTGAAATCGCTTTTTCGCAAACGGATATCGCGGCATATGCACTTGAAGGAACAGAAATGTTCGACGGGAAACCCATTGACAATATTATGGCGATCAGCTCTTTATATCCTGAAACTGTTCAAATTGTAACGACTGCAAAAAGCGGAATTAAATCAATCGAGGATTTAAAAGGTAAAAAGGTATCAGTAGGCGCACCGGGTTCTGGTGCTTACATCAATGCCATGCAAATCCTGGAGATTCATGGGTTGTCTGAAAAGGATATTAAAGGGCAGAATCTATCTTTCGATGAGTCGGCGGAAGGAATCCAAGCAGGCAATATTGACGCAGCTTTCATCACGGCAGGCACGCCTACTGGTGCAGTTGAAGCGCTATCCGTCCAAAATGATATTTTGGTTCTGCCTATTGCAGATGACAAAATTCAAGCATTGGTTAAAAAGTACCCATACTATGCTGAAGATACAATTCCTAGTGGTACGTACAAAATCAAATCCGAGGTAAAAACAGTTGCTGTTAAAGCGATGTTAGTGGTCACTAAGGATCTTGATGAAGATTTAGTTTATGAAATGACTAAAGCAGTTTATGACAACACTGATCAAATCACACATGCAAAAGGCAAGTTCATTACAGCAAAGACTGCACTTGAAGGATTAGGGGAAATGGAAGTTCATCCTGGAGCAGCAAAATACTTTAAAGAAAAAGGTGTTTCCAAGTAATGCAATTGGGTCGGTAGCTCGCTTTATGTGGCCTATCGGCTTCGTTTTTTCTGAATGTGAAACTGGTTATGAAAGGGGTGTCTATGAAATTCAAGAGATTCATGGCTTTTGGTACACCTCTGCTCATCGCTTTTTTATTCTTTTTTCCTTATAAGCATGTAATAGCCTTTTCATACGAGGACCAAGGGGAATTAGTCGCATACTTTCCTTTGGAAAAAGAAAAGGAATTCAAGATTAAGTATACACACTCCATCCACCTCACGGATGTTTTGGAATCATATCGGTTATCGGATAAGCAAATCGAACAAACCGAACTTGCCTATGATGATTTTGCGGTCGGTATGCCTTCCAATGCAGAGGGTGAGGAAGTATTCGAAGAAAAAGACGGTACCTACTTCATAAAAAATATGCAACGCACTTTCACCTATATAGATTTACGGGTAGGACAAGTTAAAGCCAACCATCGATTAATATATGATGAAAAAACATACACATTGGCAGACTTCATTAAACCAGGGACATGGGTGAGAATTTCTTCGGAAAGAATTTCATTATGGGAACAGTTGAAGGGAGTGAAGATTAGTGGCTGATAATGAAAAAATGAAATATTTAACCGAAGCAGAACAACAGGAATTATTGGAAAAATATGACCCAGAGGCCGGAACTAGAAAATTAACAGGTGTCTTGGGCCACATTGCATTTTTTGGACTTTTAGCTTTTTCGTTATTCCAATTATATACAGCCATTTTTGGCGTTTTTACAGCACAAATCCAACGGACGATACATTTAGGGTTTGCACTCTMCTTAGTATTTTTACTATTTCCTGCAAACCGAAAGAAGGGTCAAAAAGGAAAATTTCAAATTGCCTGGTACGATATCATATTAGCGATCCTTAGTATTGGGGTAGGTGCATATTGGCCCTTATTTTTCGAAGATATCGTCATGAATGTAGGACGTTTGGGTGTATTGGATTTTGCAGTCGGTTTAATGGCCATTCTGCTGGTTTTGGAAGCGACCAGGCGTGCAGTTGGCCTTCCTATCATGGTCATTGCTTTATTATTCATTTTCTATGGGGTTTTTGGACCGTATATGCCAGGATTCCTTGCTCATCGCGGTTTGACCCTGGAGCGACTGGTGCAAACGATGTTCTTCTCGACAGAGGGAATTTTAGGTACTCCGCTAGCGGTGTCATCGACATTCATCTTCCTATTTCTACTGTTTGGATCTTTTCTGGTCCGAACAGGCGTCGGTCAATACTTTAATGATCTCTCTACCGCAATTGCCGGCAGACGGATAGGGGGACCTGCAAAGGTTGCGATTTTTTCAAGTGCTCTTCAAGGAACGATTAGCGGGAGCTCTGTGGCTAATGTTGTCACATCAGGAGCATTTACGATACCGATGATGAAAAATCTTGGATATAAGAAGGAATTTGCCGGGGCAGTGGAGGCGGCTGCTTCGACAGGCGGTCAATTGATGCCTCCGGTAATGGGGGCAGCGGCATTCTTAATGGTTGAGTTCATTGGGAATGGAATAACGTATTGGGATATAGCAAAGGCGGCTGCGATTCCAGCTATCCTTTATTTTTCAGGAATTTGGATCATGACCCATTTTGAAGCGAAAAGACTTGGGCTGCGTGGGTTAACGCAAGAAGAGATGCCGAGTAAAAAGGAAGTGTTCGGCAAGTTTTATTTACTAATACCGATTCTTGCCATTATCATTTTGCTCATGGCGAATATCACGGTAACACATGCAGCACTGTATTCCATCGCCATCTCGGTTCTTGTAGGTTTCATAAACAAGGATGTCCGCATGAAATTCATCGATATCATCTATGCATTGGTGGACGGGGCCCGAACAGCTCTTGCAGTGGCCGCTGCAACCGCAGCAGCGGGCATTATTGTCGGTATCGTCACGAAAACTGGGCTAGGACTTAAGCTTGCTAATGGCTTGATCGATTTAGCTGGTGGATATTTGATTCCAACTCTGATGCTCACTATGGTAGCGGCACTTATATTAGGAATGGGTTCACCTACGACCGCCAATTATGTAATCACATCGACGATTGCAGCGCCTGCGATAATTTTGCTTGGTGTTCCCGATCTATCTGCACATTTATTCGTTTTCTATTTTGGCATTATAGCAGATATAACTCCTCCAGTTGCTTTAGCGGCATTTGCAGCGGCAGGGGTAGCGGGAGGCGAGCCGATAAAAACGGGGATTGAGTCATCGAAACTTGCCATCGCTGCATTCATCATTCCATATATTTTTGTTCTCTCCCCGCAAATGCTAATGATCGATACAACTTGGATGGAGGTTGCATGGGTCGTACTTACAGCAATGGCAGGCATGATTGCAATTGGGGCGGGTGTCATAGGTTACTGGATGAGGGGAATGAACTGGTTAGAAAGAGTCCTCGCCGTAATCGTAGGTTTACTATTGATCTACCCTGAAACGGTATCGGACATCATTGGGATATCCGCTTTTATCGTGTTGCTGGCTTTACAATATCTTTGGAAAAATGACAATCACGACAGCTCCAAGATCTTGGAAAATAACCAAAGTATTGAGAAAAGTTGACCCTGCGAATATCAATCCGGAAGKAAAGGGTAGAGCTTAACCATTCGGGGGGGTGATTTTTTGAAGTGAAGCATCTTTGAGAATGCAACGAAAATGGGAATGTGCAGACTGTTTTTTATCGAGACAACCAGCATATTCCTACAAGAGAATTCTGCTCGTATATCCACTTGCCTTATGATAAAACCCAATTTGTTTTATTTTGAAAGGAGACTAATTCATGAAATTTTTAAAAAGTTTTATTTTAGTTACTTTCAGTTTCTTTTGTATGATCACACCGGCTTTTGCAAGTGTTCCTGGAGTGGATGGGTCAATGGGAAAGGGTTTTACAAATGGAATCGTATCAGTTTCTCATCCGTTAGCAGCTGAAGCGGGTATAGAGATACTAAAACAAGGCGGAAATGCAGTCGATGCAGCGGCAGCCATTCAATTATCGTTAAATGTGGTTGAACCAATGATGTCTGGAATCGGCGGCGGTGGTTTTATCATGATTTATAATAAAAAGGAAAATAAAATAACGATGATCGAAAATCGCGAAATGGCACCTCAAAATGTTACGCCTAAACATTTTTTAGATGAAAAGGGAAAACCTATTCCTTTTAGTAAGCGGCATACATCCGGGAAAGCGGTTGCAGTTCCTGGGACTCTTATGGGGGTGGAGACTTCTCTTGAGAAATATGGAACATTGAAATTATCACAAGTCATAGGCCCGGCCATTAAACAAGCTGAAGAAGGGGTAAAAGTCAATTGGGCAACAGCACAATATATCGATGAAAATGTAACAAAGCTTAAAAATAACCAATCGGCTGCAAAAGTTTTTGTACCAGACGGAAAGCCGTTGGGAGAGGGAGACACCCTCGTTCAGCCAGACCTGGCAAAGACTCTTAAGTTAATAAAAAAACAAGGTTCTGACGTTTTTTATAAAGGAGAAATCGGGGAAGCGCTTACCGAAGAAGTTCAAAAGCGTGAAGGAACGATGACAACTGAGGATTTGGAAAACTATGAAGTGAAGGAAAGAGAGCCGATTAAATCGGAATATAGGGGATTTGAAGTGGTAGGGGCAGCTTCACCAAGCTCAGGCAGTTTGACTGTTCTGCAAATCCTGGAGCTTATGGAAGGATACGATGTGCAAAAGATGGGGGCCAACTCACCTGAGTATCTTCATCACCTAACCGAAGCCATGCATCTTGCTTTTGCCGATCGCGCTGCTTATATGGCGGATGAGGATTTTTATGATGTACCAACAGAGGGACTATTAGATGAAGATTATATTAAAGAAAGAAGAAAACTCATCAATCCAAATAGATCAACAGCTGATGTCAAAGCGGGCGATCCATGGAAGTATGAGGGCAAAGAACCCACTGCAATGAAGATGGTAAAAGAAGAGAAAACCCCAATCGGACAAACGACTCACTTTTCTGTAATGGATAAGTGGGGAAATATGGTAGCTTATACGACTACAATCGAGCAAGTATTCGGATCTGGTATCATGGTACCAGATTATGGGTTCATGCTAAATAATGAAATGACGGATTTTGATGCCACACCGGGTGGAGTTAACCAGGTGGAACCAGGAAAAAGACCAAGAAGCAGTATGTCCCCGACCTTCGTATTAAAAGATGGAAATCCCTTCATGGCCATTGGTTCACCAGGAGGAGCGACGATAATCGCATCGGTATCTGAAACGATCATGAACGTGCTTGATCATAAAATGCCCATTCAAGATGCCATATATGCGCCACGTATTTATTCTGCTGGTTATCCGACAGTAAGATGGGAACCGGGAATTGAACAAAATACAAGGCTTGAGTTAATGGCTAAAGGCCATGTTTATGAAGAAAAACCGCAACATATCGGAAATGTGCAAGCAGTTATTTATGATTATGAAAAGGGAAAAATGTATGGAGGAGCCGATAATACGAGAGAAGGAACTGTTCAAGGTGTGTATGATGTTTCCCATAAATCGAAAATGCCGAAAGAAATAAAAGAAGAAAAAAAGGGACCGTTTACCTTAAAAGTGAATGGAGCCGWTTATCCTTATACAGCTGATCAAATGAAACTGATCGATGAAAAACCCTATATCCARTCAGATAAATTGCTACTAGGTTTGGGTGTAATCCAAACAAGGGATTTAGAAACATTTAAACCAGATAAAAAATCGTATCTACCTGTGTTAGGAGTAGCGAAATCATTAGGGTATAAAACAAAATGGAACGAAAAAGACAAAGAGGCACTATTGGAAAAAGATCCGGCGGATATTGAGGATCCGGACGAAGATGGCAGTGTCACGAATTGATTGCTTTTCTAAGTCCGCTCGGGAACTTGATTACTAAATGAACCTAAACTTGACAACCCCGGAGTTCTCTATGTAAAGAGAGGTCTGGGGTTGTTTTTTAGTCATATGAAATAGTAGAGAGGTAGTCAGCCAGTTGAACGAAGGTTCCTGAAAAGCCCTCCTGAACCATTTCCTCCTCGGTTGGGGATACAGGTGCCCCAATCACCGTAAGTATTGTTTTACCTACATGCTCGGTGAATGTAAAAGTATTGAGAGTTTCCAATGGCCAGTTGTCGTTAAAAGGAGCACGTACGATGTTACCCATTTCATCAGAAAAGAAAGAGGGGTAAACGAGTTTATCTGGGGCATTTACATGATAAACAAATTTGACCCACATTACATTACCATCAGGAGATGTCTGGCTGTAATGGAAAACACCTTCCTGGCGAAGCTCAAACTTAGAAATATCAAAAGCCCATCCTTTTAGGCCCCGCCAGTTCTGCAGATGTTCTGATTCGGTAAAAGCCTTAAATACAAGCTCGCGAGGAGCATTGAAACTGCGGGTGATTTCGATTTTTGGAAACATTTTATTCCTCCAATTATTTCAGCTAATGTTCCAAGCTGTCGAGTCTTTCTTCCCATATTTCACAATACTGTCCAAACCAAATGTTTAATCCTAAAGGGCTCTGGACGAAGCTTGTAAATTCGACGAATTGCTTCCGTATAAATTMCACTACTCCTGATTTATGAAGCCCGCTTATATATTTGGATGCCAATGGATGCCGAATCTGAAGTCGTTCTGCATATTTTCCCACGGTGAGTTTGGCTCTGCAAGAGCACTTAATAATTTAGTATTCATCTTTACCCCACGATTTATTAGAATGATAGTCCTTTGGGTGAGATATAAACAAACAGGAATATTCCCGTCAAATAATATTGAAGAAATGTATTGTTGTCCTCCGAGGCAGTACCAAAAATATCCTTCCCCTAAAATGAAAAAATGAGCGCTGATCCTTGTTCCGGGATAGTGCTGCATTGTGGATATCATTATAAGTTTTGTTGATGAAATCACGTTCTATTTTTGGAAACCGTTTACCATGCTGTACGTCGAGAATATAACAATGCTATTTTTGTATATAATGGATATAGGTTTAAGTTTTATTAAAAAAGAACGATCAGAAGTTTTTATATGAAGTAACTATGATAATCTTGGTACCGGTTATTATTAAGGAATCCAATCTTGATTCAAAGGAGAATGAAAATGATTAAACCATATTTAATGTTTAACAGAGAATGTGAAGAGGCTTTCAAATTTTATATCGAGGCTTTTGGCGGGGAACTTATTGCTATGCAAAAATATAGTGAGATCCCATCAAGTCCAGACTTTCCTGTTGAAGAAAGTGATAAAGACCTTGTTCTTTACTCACAATTAAGATTAACAGAAGATGGAGTTATAATGGGTTCTGATTCAAACCGTGAATTGAATGATAGTGACAAAGTGGTTGTAAGTGTGGAGCTGAACTCGGTGGAACAAGCTAGAAAGGCATGGAACACATTAAAAGAAGAGGGATCTATACATATGGATCTTCATGAAACATTCTTTGCGAAACTTCACGGCTCGTTGAAGGATAAATTTGGTGTTTCATGGATGTTTACTGTCAATTAATCTAAACCAGAAGACATCCTTCTTTGTAAAGTCGTTACTATTATTTGGGAAGGTGAAAATTTTAAAAATTCTCAATAAAGCTCGGACGCTTTAATGGAGTATCTAAAAAATCCCGATTTCTTAATACTAAGAAACCGGGATTTTTACTATTGGAGTTTATTAAGGTTGTACATCCGTATTTTCCCTTAAGCTGCAATAAATGATTGGATATTCGGAAATCATTTATGTAAGTTGTCTTGTAAAATGGGGTTTTCTGACTTTGTATTTACTACAATTGTGGTCATGAAAATACATTGAAAAAAATGAAAAACTGTGTTAAATTTATATAGATACACCAATTTAGTATTTTGTATAAATTATACCCTATTATAATTATACAACATAATTTCCTTCTCAGTCAATCCTTATTTTTATTTTTTTAAAGGAGTGTTTGATAGGAACATGGAACTTCAGTAGGAGCAAGAAGGACCGGACAGCGTTAATGGTTGATCACATGAACAATTTTTGTCATATGATTGTCTTGGTATTAAGCGATAAATGGGAGGGAAAGAAATGAAACCATATGTACTGGAGTTTCGGGAGATCGATAAAACGAAACAAATGGTGGTCGGTGGCAAAGGGATGAATTTGGGCGAATGCTCGAGGATTGATGGAATTCTTGTACCAGAAGGATTTTGTGTTACTACTGAGGCATTTAAAAGAGTCATTGGGGAAAATGATGAGCTTCATCAATTACTCGATCAGCTTGCAGTACAAAAAGTGGACGAACGAAAAAGAATAAGTGAAATTAGCAGGAAGATTCGTGATCTGATTGAGGGAATCGAGATCGACAAGGGGATCGAAGAAGATATCGACCGATGTCTCTTAACTTTTGGCTTCGAGCATGCATATGCTGTTCGTTCTAGCGCTACAGCCGAAGATCTTCCATTTGCCTCCTTTGCAGGTCAACAGGATACCTACCTAAACATCAAAGGAAAAGATGCAATTTTACAACATATTAGTAAGTGCTGGGCTTCACTATTTACTGATCGTGCTGTGATTTACCGAATGCAAAACGGATTTGACCATCGCAAGGTTTATCTGTCTGTTGTTATTCAAAGGATGATTTTTCCACAAGCTTCCGGAATACTATTTACAGCTGATCCAGTTTCCTCAAACCGCAAGGTGCTTTCGATCGATGCTAGCTTTGGGCTGGGTGAGGCACTTGTCTCGGGCTTAGTGTCTGCGGACAATTATAAAGTGCAAGAAGGTAGGATTGTGGAGAAGAAGATTTCTGCCAAAAAGTTGGCTATATATGCACGAAAAGAAGGCGGAACGGTGGAAAAGGAAATTGAGCCGGGGCAGCAGGTTTTATCGACCCTGTCAGATGAGCAAGTGTTGGGGCTTGAAAGGATCGGCAGAAAGCTTGAAGCGCATTTTGGCTGTCCGCAAGATATCGAATGGTGTTTGGTTGATGATACATTTTATATTGTCCAGAGCCGTCCAATCACTACTTTATACCCCATCCCAGAAGCGAATGATCAAGAGAATCACGTTTATGTATCTGTCGGTCATCAACAAATGATGACTGACGCCATGAAACCATTGGGATTATCTTTTTGGCTGTTAACGACTCCTGCACCCATGCGTATAGCTGGCGGAAGGTTGTTTGTTGATGTCACACATATGGTGGCTTCACCTGAAAGCAGAAAAATGTTAGTAGAGGCCATGGGACAACACGACCCGCTCATGAAAGACGCACTCATTAACATAATAGAGCGAGGGGATTTCATAAAATCTGTACCAAATGATAAGCAAGAACAGAGTTCCGGTAAAAGCAATAAAAGTGTGCCGTCTGCGGATTCTAGGGCACAAATTGAAAACGACCCGACAATCGTTTCTGATTTGATTAAACGTAGTCAAACATCGATAGAAGAATTAAAACAAAACATCCAAACGAAATCAGGTTCGGAGTTATTTGATTTCATTCTGGAAGATATCCAGATATTAAAGAAGATTTTATTTGACCCACAAAGTTCAGCTGTGTTTATGGCTGCTATAGATGCATCATCATGGATCAATGAAAAAATGAATAAGTGGTTAGGTGAAAAAAACGCAGCCGACACGCTTTCTCAATCTGTACCAAACAATATAACTTCAGAAATGGGTCTGGCCCTAATGGATGTCGCAGATGTGATACGTCCTTATCCAAAAGTAATTGATTATTTACAACAAGTAAAAGATGATAATTTTATGGATGAACTAGTTAAGTTTGATGGTGGTCAGGAAACTCAGGATGCTATCTATGATTATCTCGGCAAATACGGAATGCGATGTGCTGGAGAAATCGATATTACTAAAACCCGTTGGAGCGAAAAACCAACTACACTTGTCCCCGTGATTCTAAGTAATATCAAAAACTTTGAGCCTAATGCTAGCAATCTGAAATTTGAGCAAGGGCGACAGGAAGCTTTGAAAAAAGAACTAGAGATATTAGATCGATTGAAGCAATTACCGGATGGTGAACAAAAAGCCAAAGAAACAAAACGAATGATCAGTCTAATCCGGAATTTCATCGGTTATCGGGAATATCCAAAATACGGCATGGTTAACCGCTACTTCGTTTATAAGCAGTCTTTACTCAAGGAAGCCGAACAACTCGTACAAGCCAACGTTATTCATGAAAAAGAAGATATATATTTTCTCACTTTTGAAGAACTTCATGAAGTCGTACGCACCAATAAACTAGATTACCAGATGATCAGCAAACGAAAAGACGAGTACAGATTATATGAAAAACTTACTCCACCACGTGTTATCACGTCTGAT
Source organism: Peribacillus sp. P4_D6 (assembly GCF_056401795.1). Classification (NCBI taxonomy): domain Bacteria; kingdom Bacillati; phylum Bacillota; class Bacilli; order Caryophanales; family Bacillaceae; genus Peribacillus; species Peribacillus sp. P4_D6. The sequence continues at coordinate 1,135 of NZ_JBFUIQ010000106.1, read as the reverse complement.
GGTGAAATCATTGTAGGGGAGTATAAACGAGACAATCTCATGGCCGAAGCTATTGTAGGTCTACCGGTTTCTTCCGGAATTATAGAGGGCAGAGCACGCGTCATCCTAAACATGGAAGATGCAGATCTAGAAGATGGAGATATACTGGTTACAACCTTCACCGATCCTAGCTGGACACCATTATTTGTATCCATAAAAGGACTCGTCACCGAAGTTGGCGGGCTGATGACCCATGGAGCAGTCATCGCACGTGAATATGGCTTACCTGCCGTTGTCGGTGTGGTAAATGCCACCAAGCTGATAAAAGATGGGCAACGTATTCGAGTAAATGGAACAGAAGGTTATATAGAAATACTATAATTCATTACATTTCTATCATAAAGAAGAACATTCGAATTAGGAGAATCATTGAAATCATGATGCTTTGCGGTTTTTGGCAAAGCCCCCTGTCACTAGGTCATATAAGGGGGCAGTAACTGAAAATTGATACTAAAGTTTAGTAAGATCAACTTGAGATCGGGCCTTCTGTTAAAGGTCGCTTTTATATGATGCCAAAGCCCAATTTCTCTCTTTACAACACCGAGAAATTGGGCTTTTTGTGGATTTTATTTATAGGCAAATCGATACGCCCTTGCTAAATCTACTGGCTTGAGCAGCAATGTCAAACGGATACAAGGAAGATATTCTCCAACAGATATATCTGTCAATATCATAAATGTACGCTGACCTTCTATAGAAATATTAAATTTTTGTATTGGTAATTATACATTATCTCTATTATAATTTTTAAGAAAGATATTTCGGAATTTTTAAAATAAAGGAGAAATTATGTATACTCACCCGACTTTAAAATATTGGAATGGAAGAATTGATTCCCAAACTGACCTGGACAGCTTCAGATACCACCAAAGAGTGCGCTTGGCACCCATTTCGGAATTAACCACCTCTTCCAATGCATCACGAACTTTTGGACTGATTGGCTTTAAATGTGATGAAGGCGTCAAAAGGAATAAAGGCAGGGTTGGTGCTGCCGAGGGTCCTGATCATATTAGGCAATCGTTGGCAAAATTACCTTGTCATTTACCTTCCCAAACCGAGCTGGTGGATGCTGGCGATGTAATATGTGAAAGTACAG
>NZ_JBFUIQ010000105.1:0-13571 GCF_056401795.1 Peribacillus sp. P4_D6 | reverse complement strand
ATATATTTTCCCTATATTATAATGGGTGGCAAATGAATCATGATGAGTATGATAGTGAAAATCGAACCAATGTCCTTCCAATGGGGGATTTTCCTGCCTTACATGGAATCTGATGATATCCTTGCCGCTGATTGAATCATAAATATGGAATATCTTCTCGGCCCTGCCTGCACTCGGCTGCTCAGTGATGGTCAATTGCTGTAATTTTTCATCCGGAAATTGTGCAGCCATTTCTGTAATGGCTTCTTCCATTTTTGGTAATATGACCATTTTGAATTCATCGCCAATTTTTGGATTGATCTTATCGCCAAATTTCATAAATGCGTTTTCCTCTGCCTTATTCAGGATGTCCGATAAAAATTCTTCCCGGTTGAATTCTTCCTCAATTTCAGTTGAATTCTGCGAAGGAAGATAGGCTAATCCCTCTTCTTCCACTAATCCCTTTTTAGTATCCTTTAACGAATCGRCTTCCGCTAACCACGCCAGATCTGAAGGAGTGACAAGACCAAACGTCAAAACGGATACTAAAATGACGAGACTTTTCCTGAACCAAACCGCTGCTTTCAACTCACACTCCCCCTCCTTTTTTGTATTGTCTTTATATTTAGTATACTTTTATTTTTTGGTAATTACGAATATATAGTTACCCATGTTTTAAAAATCAAAAAAAAGGATAAATACCTATATAAAGTTTAATGAACTCGAACTTTTTAATAAATATCAATAAATTTACATTTAAATGAAGGATTTTGACGATTTTTGGAGAAATTAATTAGATTCAAGTCTTTTTAAGGAGGGGTCTTATATGGCTTCGACTGCCATGGTGGCTTTATGTCTTGTTACATTAGCATTTTTCGTATATTTATCATTTGCTGATTAAGAATAAATGAATACCTACGAAAAATCTCCTTGTCATTTTTCTACAATGACAAGGTTTTCTTTTCACTCAAACATAAGTTTACCTTTTTGGCAGATAAAAGGACTGAATAATGGAGGAATCATTTTGGAAAACAACAATGAGAAGATAAAAGATAAGGATTACAAAAGGGAAACTGCGAAAGGGAGCTCCGGAATGGTCGTTACAGCTCATCCTGTCGCAACTTCAATAGGGGAAAAAATATTACGTGAAGGTGGAAATGCTGTCGATGCGGCCGTCGCCATCCAATTTGCCCTAAATGTTGTTGAACCAATGATGACTGGTATCGGCGGAAGTGGTTTTCTTATGGTATATAATGCAAAAGATAAGGAAACGAAAATATACGACGGCCATGTAAGGGCACCTAAGGCCGCACATCGAGACATGTTTCTTGATGAAAAAGGGGAAGTCATCCCTTTTAAAGAGAGATCTATCAAAGCAACAGCGGTTGGCATTCCTGGAATACTGAAAGCTATGGATGAAGCACTCGCCGAAAATGGCAGCAAGCCATTGGCAGAACTTATCGAGCCATCCATTGAATTTGCTGAAAAAGGAGTTCCCGTCAATTGGGTTCTATGCGATGCTCTTAAAAACTTTGAATATCGATTGGGCGATGAAGCGCGTAAGTTCTTCATACCAAACGGAAAACCCTATCAGGATGGCGATTTGCTKATTAAAGAAAAATTGGCGAATACCTATCGGATATTACAACGTGAAGGAATTTCCGCTTTTTATGAAGGTGAAATCGGAGAGGGCATCATTTCCTGCATACAAGAACTTGGAGGGTTCATGGAGCTTTCTGATTTAAAGGGCTATAAAGCTACTATCGATGTACCAATGTATGGGACTTATAAGGATTATTTAATTGCTTCATCAAATGCGCCAAGTGCCGGCGGATTCACGGTCATTCAAATCCTGAAAATTTTGGAAAGCTTCCAAATCGAACAATATGACGCCCGTTCTTGGGAAAAATATTATTTAATCGCAGAAGCGATGCGTCTGGCATTTACAGATAAAAAAGCATTTCTCGCTGATCCCGAATTTGCCGAATTGCCATTGGCGGGCCTCATGCATGATGAGTATATAGCTAAACGCCGCTCATTCATTAATTTCAAGTCAAGAAATAATGCCATTGACTTCGGAAACCCTTGGATTTATGATTSCGTGCAACAAAGGGAAGTCATTCCGCAACCTAATGAAGAAGAGATCAGTGAAACGACGCACTTCACTGTCCGTGACAGATGGGGTAATATCGCAGCATGCACTTCTACAGTGGAACATCCATTCGGATCAGGCATCATGGTTTCCGACTATGGTTTCATGCTGAATAACGAACTGACTGATTTTGATTCCATTCCTGGCGGCATGAATGAAGTGCAGCCCAATAAACGCCCAGTCAGCTGTAAAAGCCCGACCATCATCTTTAAGGACGGCGAGCCGATCTTGACGTTAGGGTCACCAGGAGGACCAACCATCATCAGTTCAGTCGTACAAACGATCATTAATGTACTCGATTTAAAAATGGATTTGAAAGCAGCCATCGAAGAACCTAGAATTTTCACTCCGATGGGGCCTCATATTGAATGGGAGCCTGGAATGGATATGACTAGCAAAGGCCACTTGGAAGCAATGGGCTTCGCCTTTAATGAAGTTCCCCACTCAATAGGGAATGTCCAAGCGATTCAAATCAACCCCGATGGCTCGAACTATGGTGCTGCCGATTCAAGCCGGGAAGGCTGTGCCATGGGTCTGGACGAAACAGATTATAAATCGTGATCACTGGATGGAAATGAAGCCAAAATGGAATTTGGATGTTTTTCTTTTTAGTACCTCAAATCCAAATTCCTCAAAGCGGGAGCTGCGGTAATGGTCTTTCAACACGACTCTATTGCGCGCAACCCGCTTGGCTTCTTTCATTATTTCAACCGATAGATCCTTACCATCCGCAAAATGAGTCAGTCCCCTGATACCATTCGATTCCTGAATCGTTTCTTCAAACATGGGATCGAAATATACGACATCAAAATGATTATCCGGCAATGTTTTCAATATTTCGTAATGGTCACCCTGCCTGACCTCTATTCTTCTCATCGCAGAAATCATTTTTTCTTCTGCATCCTCCCATGTTTTCATTCCACGGTCCACGAGCAAGGCCAAATATTGATTTCCTTCCAATCCGACAACCCGTCCATGTTCACCCACCGCGAAACTTGCGACAATCGCATCAGAGCCCAATCCCAAGGTACAATCAAGCACAGTGTTCCCTTCATTTATATCTCCGGCAATGAGAAATGGATCACTCTCTCCGCGCATTATTCTTTTTATACGGATCATCGCCAGGTTCGGATGAAAAAAGAATGGTTCTTTTTCCTGATATCGATATAACTCCATCCGCTTTTTACCAAAAACAAGGCAATCATCTTCATTATGTTCCGCTTGGATATCACTCACCGATCGTTTTCTTCTTGCTATAAAGGGGATTTGCAATTCTTCAGCTAACCTTTTGGCTAATATCATCGTTTCTTTATCGGCTCTTCCTACTGTTGTGACAAACATGAATCCTACCCCTTCATACTCTCTTAAAATTTGAAAAGAATGCCCTGTTTCCAGGACATTCCGCTTCATCACTTATTTACTTACTGAACGCTGCCAATAAATTTTCCATGATGGCTTCCATTGGCTGTCCTTCTATATCATGGCGCGGAATGAAATGTACGACCTCTTTGCCCTTTAAAAGAGCCATGGATGGTGAAGAAGGTTCTATTCCATCGAAGTATTCGCGCATTTTAGCTGTCGCTTCCTTATCTTGGCCTGCGAATACAGTTACCAAATGATCTGGCTTATTGTCCGCTTGGAGTACGGCTTGAGTAGCAGCTGGACGGGCTAACCCGGCAGCACAGCCGCAAACTGAATTCACGACCACAAGTGTCGTACCTTCCACCGATTCCATAAAGTTTTCAACCGCTTCAGCGGATTCCAACTCATCAAAACCTGCCTGCACCAGTTCCGCACGCATTGGTTTCACCATTTGTTTCATATATTCATCATATGCCATCGACATAAAAAAACCTCCTTGGTTACAATTCTTCAATTAGTATAATGATACTATATTCTTCAGTGCATATGCAAAAATGACGCTTAAAGCTTTGTAAAATTTCATTTTTCACAAAGAAACATGGTGACAGAAATCCAGTTTCCTTCTGCCACCATGTTTTAGTCTTCCCTTTAAACTTAAACTTTCATCACTCCGCCTGAGCTGGCATTCGTCACAAGTTTGGAATACCGTGCTAAATAGCCAGTCCTGACCTTTGACTCGAAGCCTTTCCAATTGGCTTTGCGTTTTTCGAATTCTTCATCGGAAATTTCCAATTGGATTTTACGATTATTCAAATCCAATTCGATGATATCTCCATCTTCAACAAAGGCGATCGGGCCTCCCTCAGCTGCTTCGGGGGATATATGACCAATGCTGATGCCTCGCGATGCTCCYGAAAAGCGGCCATCTGTGATCAAACCGACTTTCGCTCCAAGTCCCCTCCCGACGATTTGGGAAGTGGGTGCCAACATTTCCGGCATTCCCGGCCCACCTTTAGGCCCTTCGTAACGAATGACCACTACATCCCCTTCTTTAACCTTTCCGGTAATGATTCCGGAAAGTGCATCTTCCTGGGAATCGAAACAAATGGCGGGACCCCTGTGATAGCCACCAACTGATGCGTCAACGGCGCCCACTTTTACGATGGAGCCTTGAGGAGCAAGGTTACCGAACAATACCGCAAGCCCGCCACGCTCAGAATGCGGATTATCCAATGGATGGATTACATCCTTGTCCAATATTTCACAACCGGCAACATTTTCGCGGAGCGTCTTACCTGAGACAGAAAGGCAATCTCCATTAAACGCACCTGGTTTTTTGAGTAACTCATTAATGACGGCACTTACACCACCGGCATTATGTACATCTTCAATATGGTAATCGGATGCCGGTGCAATTTTCGCTAGATGCGGTACGCGGTTAGCTATTTCATTTATGCGTTCCATCGGATATTCAAAACCTGCTTCATGTGCCAATGCAAGCGTATGAAGCACGGTGTTCGTCGAACCGCCCATCGCCATATCCAAGGCAAATGCGTTATCAATTGCATCAATCGTCACGATATCACGAGGCTTGATATCCTGTTTGATTATCTCCATCAACTGTTTAGCGGATTTCTTAACGAATTCCTTACGTTCTTCGGCTACCGCCAAAATCGTTCCATTTCCCGGTAGCGCAAGTCCCAATCCTTCAGCCAGGCAGTTCATGGAGTTTGCTGTGAACATTCCTGAACAAGAACCGCAAGTAGGGCATGCAACTTGCTCGATCTCCTGCAAATCCTCTTCATTGATATTACCTGCTTGATAAGCACCCACCCCTTCAAAAACGGATGTTAATGAAAGAGATTTACCATTTTTATCTTTACCTGCTTTCATGGGTCCGCCGCTTACGAATATTGTAGGAATATTGACACGAAGTGCTCCCATCATCATTCCCGGCGTTATCTTGTCACAGTTTGGAATGCACACCATACCGTCAAACCAATGTGCCGATACAACAGTTTCCACGGAATCTGCGATGATTTCACGGCTTGGCAAGGAATAGCGCATACCAATATGACCCATTGCAATTCCATCGTCTACCCCGATCGTATTAAATTCGAAAGGAACACCGCCCGCTTCGCGAATCGCTTCCTTCACAATTTTTCCGAATTCCTGAAGGTGGACATGACCTGGAACGATATCGATGTATGAATTACAAACCGCGATGAACGGTTTACCGAAATCTTCTTCTTTAACCCCTGCTGCCCGCAACAGACTTCTATGTGGAGCTCGATCGACCCCTTTTGTAATCATGTCACTTCTCATATTTGATGTAGACATTTGTTGTACCCCCAATTTCCGCTAAATGTTTAATGATTCAGAATAATATAATTTTTAGTATACTCTAAAAATTCTAACATATTTATAGACAAATGCAACCATTCTTCACTAAATACCTACAAAAATCATTTTACTAAAATAATAGAGTTCTAATTTATAGATTCGACCTCAGGGGAACCCCTTTCAAACGATTGGAAATGATCCTAAAAAAAATAATAAGGCATGCGGATTATATCAGCCACATGCCTTTTTCCTGGGTCATTTCAAATCACTTGTCATTCGCTTGTCTTGATTCTGTCATTTGCTTCCAAACCGAACCTTTTGCTTCTTCGCCATTTTCTATACGGTCTATGGCCATCTTGACCTGCAGGGCCACTTCGAATTCAGGATCCTGTTCCGCTTGTTTAAGATAAGGGAGGGTCGTTTCATTTCCCACTTCGTATAAAAACATCGCGGCCCGCCATCTAACCAATTTATTTTTATCCGAAAGTGATTGAGACATTTCTCCCATCGCTTCTTCAAAGCCAAGATCTGATAAACAATCACCAGCAGTACGTCTTACGGCCGCGCTTTTATCTTTCAAGGCTTTATACAAGCTCGGAAGCACTTTTCTATCTTCAATCATACCCAAGTATACTACCGCGAGCCTTCGAATGGAGACTTTACTGTCGGAGAGTGCCATATCCAATACTGGAATATCATCAACCGTAGGATCTTCCATTTGTTCTAAAGCCTGATAACGCTTTTCCCAACTTTCATCATTCAGCATTTCTGCAGACAGTTTAATTTTTGGACGTTTCAAAATTGCTTCCTTTGTATCGACCATTTCTTGTGCAGCTGCAACTAGCCGATTAATTCGATCTTCCGGATAAGCTGCGATCAGTTCATCCGATACTTCCTTCACGATATCTTCCATATCACCATATCTTACGCCATAATCCTTCCATTTTCGAAGCAGGACTACATTATCATCTTCTTTTTGGGCAGCGGCAATGCCCTTTATGAAATATTCCGGTAAGGCAAAACGTTTTTCGTGTTGACTATCACTTGCTTTAATTTGCATCGGAATGCCCTTGAATTGTTGAATGGCAACAGTTACTTCACCGTAATGTTCATTTAATGCCCCTTGTTGATTTTGTTCCTCGGTTTTTTCTCCAAAGACCTGACGGATTTGGACCAAGATATCTTTCCAATCATATTTCGCGTTTCGCTCAACGGCTAAGAAGTCCGCAACATGATATACCCCTTTCACTCCCTCGATCGTAAATAAATCCCTTATCAGCTTGGGTGCCTGGTCAGCTTGATCTTTCTTATAATTATTGCTTTTACCAGCTAATAGCTCTTCTGTTAAATTGATTTTCATTGTATTCGGACTTGGTGTAGGTTCTATCGACTTTATTTTCAATGCATTTCTCTCCTTTTACAAGACGTTTCCATGTACTAGATATTATCACATCGCAAACAGATTCTCATGCAATTGAGATTGGCAAAAAAAAGACTGATCCAAGTTTACATCCTTGGACCAGTCACCACGCTCATTCTTCTTCCAATTTTTCCGCTAAATACGCCCATCTTTCCATCAAATGGTCTAATTTATCCGTTAGTTCCTTTTCTTCTTCAAGAAGCAGGCGGACTTTTTCAAAATCGCTTCCCGCTGCTGACATTTCTGATGTTATGTCTTTCAAGCGCAGCTCGGCCCGCTCCATGTTCCCTTCTATCTCTTCCCATTCCTTACTTTCCGCATAGGTCAGTTTTTTCTTTTTCTTTTCGGTCCGGTTCATCTGTGGCTCTGGTGCTTTTACTGGCACAGCCTCTTCCGTCTTGTCTTCCAAGAACTCTGAATATGAGCCGTAATAAAAGTCAATGTCACCTTTATTCTTGAAAACAAGAAGCTGGTGGCACGTTTTATCCAAGAAATACCTATCATGTGAGACAGTAATGACTACACCTGAAAATGTTTCTAAATAATCCTCAAGAACGGTCAAGGTTTGCGTGTCCAAATCATTCGTCGGTTCATCCAAAAGCAGGACATTAGGTGCCGACATCAATATGTTAAGGAGATATAATCGCCTTTTCTCCCCACCGGACAGCTTACGAATTGGTGTCCCATGCGATCCCATTGGAAATAAGAACCTTTCAAGCATCTGCGCAGCCGATATGAAACTACCATCTTTAAGGGCGATTGAATCCGCCGTTTCCCGAATATACTCTATCATGCGCAAATTCTCATCCATATCGACGCTTTCTTGCGTATAGTACCCTATTTTCACGGTTTGCCCTTTTTCCAGGTTTCCTTCATCTATGGATTCCCTTCCTGCCAGGATATTCAACAAGGTTGACTTTCCGCTGCCATTATTACCGACGATCCCAATTCGATCACCTGGTTTGAAGAGGAAGGAAAAATGGTTGATGATGGTTCGATCACCGAAGGATTTAGAAACATCCTGCATCTCAAGTACTTTTTTCCCAAGACGGGCACCGCTTAATTCCATTTCCAGGTTCTCGGTTTTCTGCTTATCCTTTACACCTGATTCCAATGTTTCGAAGCGTTGGATCCTGGCCTTTTGTTTCGTTGTCCGAGCCTTTGCACCCTTACGGATCCAGGCCAGTTCTTTTTTGAATAGACTTTCCTTTTTCGTTCTTTCAKCCGATTCATTCTCTTCACGAATGGCCTTTGATTCTAAATAATCCGCATAGTTTCCTTTGTATTCGAAAAGCTGGGTCTGGGCAATTTCCCAAATCTTATTGGACACACGATCAAGGAAATATCGATCATGGGTTACAAATAAAACGGATTTTTGATATTTACCTAAATATTCTTCAAGCCAAGTAATGCTTTCAAAATCGAGATGGTTCGTAGGCTCATCCAAAATCAATAAATCAGGGGTCTCAATCAAGGTTTTTGCCAGGGCCGCACGTTTTTTTTGGCCGCCTGACAGTTCCCCCAGTCTCCTTGAATGATCAGGAAGTCCAAGCTTGGTCAGTATCGTTCTGGCATTGGCACTTGTATCCCAGGCACCTAGCGTGTCCATATCCTGCTGCTGTTTTAACAAACGGTCCTGTATTGCGCTATTCTGCGGGTCCACTTGAAGTTCAATGAGCGTCTTTTCATACTCTTTAATCAACGAAAATACAGGAGTTGAACTTTCATACATATATTCCATGATCGTCAATTTCTCATCAAAATGCGGATCTTGGGACAGATAGGAAATCGTATAATCATTCGGATGATCCTTCGTTCCTAAATCACTGTCYTCCAGCCCTGCGATGATATTCAATAATGTCGATTTACCGGTACCGTTTATCCCAACGATCCCGATTTTTTCCCCTTCGGTAATGGAAAAAGAGACATCTTTAAAAAGCAGCTTTTCCCCTTGGGTTTTCATTACATGTTCCATGCTAAAAACTTTCATAATCGTACATCCCATTCCTTATTAAATTCCTCTAAAAATCCTACCATATATTCATGCCTTTCATTAGCAATCTTCTTGGCTGTACAAGTATTAAGCATATCTTGCAAGCGCAATAATTTTTCATGAAAGTGATGAATGGAAGAGCTTTTGCCATTCCTGTATTCCTTCTTGGTCATGTTTTCCCTAATGGGCAATGAAGGATCATACATAAGCTGTCCCTTCTTTCCGCCAAATGCAAATGTCCTGGCTATGCCAATGGCACCAATTGCATCCAAGCGGTCCGCATCCTGAACAATTTCAGCCTCTATCGAAGGTAGCCTCATCTGCCCTGCACTAAATGAAATTGTATTGATGATCTGTTTGATGGCATCAACACTATCAATATCCAACTTTATTTCATCAAACCAAGCATCAAGCTTTTTCCAGCCCCCATCGGCTTCCTGGTTTAGTTTATCATCAGGGATATCATGAAGCAGAGCCGCCATTTCAATGATGAACTCATTTCCTACTCGTTCTTCTTTTGCAATATGTAAAGCCAGCTTACGAACACGATCGATATGGAACCAATCATGGCCGCTGGCATCAGAATTCAATCGGTCATATACATACTTCTCCGTTAACTCAATCATCGTTTGTTGCATTTCACCACTCCATGTCCTTTCTATTTTACCATGGTTCTCAATAATGGTGTGCTTTAATCTTCATTGAACCAACTGAGCCCAATCGTCTGTTCACCGGTATGCACCCCGATGGCGCTCCCCAGTGGGGATACATGGATCAACACATGAGGGAATTCTTCGGAAATCATCTTTTTCCATTTTTGTGCCTGCTCCGACACTCCACCATATAATATGGTGCATTCCTTTACTGTTCCCGCTTCGACTGATCTGCGAAAATCAGTGAAGATCTGTTTTTCCGCTTTTTTAAGGTTCCGAGGTTTAGATTTAGTATGGAGCACACCATTTTCAATTGAAATGATGGGTTTAAAGCTCAATAGGCTTCCTAGAATATACTGTGCGTTTGTTAACCTGCCGCTCCGATGCAGCTGATCTAAAGAGCCTATCATTACATAGGTCTCATGGTTATCCGCATACATTCTCGTTTTGACGAATGCTTCATTTATGGAATCGCCATTCTCAATATAATGCATGAGCCGTTTCAAGATTAATAGCATTGGAAAAGAAATAAGTAAAGTATCAAAAACGTCAACAGGGATCGTAACCATTTGTGCAGCTTGCCTGCTCGCAGAAACCGTCCCGCTCAATTCACTGGAAAGATGTACGGCTATGATTCGATCATAGCGTTTTTCAAGCTCCTTATATAATTCCTGGAATCGGCCGACCGAGGGCTGTGACGTGGTTGCCGTGATTTTTTCCTCACTCATCCTCCGGTATAATTCCTCAGGTAATAGGTCGACGCCATCTTCATATTCCTTCCCATCGATGATGACGACCATCGGAACGATGTATACATGTTCATTCAATGATAATTCTTCATCTAAAGTTCCCGTACTATCTGTTACCCATGCAATTCGTTCCATGGTTTCCCCCCTCATTTGTGTCTTCTATTATATTCAATATCCCAACCATCTGTCCCCTTTTAAAAACGGATGCATGCAATAAATATCTTACCTCAAGAAAAGAGCCCAACAGAAACTTTCCGTTGGACTCGATTTCATACTTCATATTAATTTTTTTATATCTTCTTCCATTTCCAGAGGTTTTGTTTTAGGTGCAAACCGGCTGACGATATTTCCATTACGATCAATCAAGAACTTTGTAAAATTCCATTTTATCGATTTGGACCCCATCACTCCAGGAGCATTTTCAGTCAGATAGCTGAATAAGGGGTGGGCTTCCTTTCCTTTGACATTCACTTTTGCAAACATCGGGAAGGTTACACCATGATTCAATTTGCAATATGAATCGATTTCCAGATCATCACCAGGCTCCTGATTCAAAAACTGATTACACGGAAAACCAAGCACGACTACCCCATCCTCTTTATATTGCACATACAGACTTTGCAAATCATCATACTGTGGCGAAAAACCGCATTTGCTTGCGGTATTCACTATAATCATCACTTTCCCTTTATATTCCTCAAGCGAGATAGTTTCGCCATTGATTTTATTGACTTCAAATTCGTAAATGGACATGTATGATCTCTCCCTTTAGTATGATGATTCATTTTACCGTATTTAAAGGTAGGTTTACCAACTTTAATCCTTTTCCTATCATCCCGGAATCTTCACTGCTTGAATGGATTGAATCAAATACTCTACCATGTCTTCCAAATCATCCATTTGCTCTTCTCTTACAAGCCTTCCAAATGAAATTTTATATATAGAGGAAGTAATGGGTTGCATTTTTTTACTGACCGTTTCGCTGGTCGTCACTGATATGATTCTCTGATCTCCCCAAATTTTTTCCAGGTCACTTAACAATTGTTCAGCATTCACTTCTTCAAGCTTTTTAGGAAAAGAAATGAATATATTGACCGTGCAGCCTGAATGCGTATCATCAATAGCTGCATCGAGTAACTCCGAACTTAGGTTATGTAGGGAAGCGTGTAGCTCAATGGCTCCGCTAATCGAAATGGGCGCGTTTGTTTTTTTCAATTCCATCTCGATCTTATATGATCTGGACATGGTTGAGAGATTCACTATATCATCACGGTTTATGACCAATATATCCCCAATGAAGTCACGATCGTAAACCGCTCCCTCCAATACCACTTTCATGTTTTCAAATGCTGTAGGATCAAACAATCTCCAAACACCTCTCCAACTTCATAGTTAATGTATTCCGATCTTCCCATTTTACCATTCCCAGGCCATTTCCTTCGGGATTTACAAGAAATTATTAAAATAGCTTTTCTATTCAATAATTTTCTATATAATTAAAATATTATGATTTTTGAAGAAGGAGGCTAATCATGCCAATTAGAATTCCGGAACAACTGCCAGCAAGGGAAATTTTAGAACAGGAAAATATCTTCGTAATGGATGAGCAAAGAGCTACCAATCAGGAAATCCGTCCATTGAATATATTAATTTTAAACCTAATGCCAGAAAAAGAAAAAACGGAGGCCCAGTTACTGCGCTTTCTTGGCAATACTCCCATTCAAGTAAATATATCATTCCTGCGCTTAAGCACACATGAATCAAAGAACACAAGTAAATTTCATTTAGATCAGTTTTACAAATCATTCAATGATATTCGCACAAAGAAATATGACGGCTTGATCATTACAGGCGCTCCAGTGGAAAAGCTGGAGTTTTCAGACGTTAATTATTGGGAAGAACTGCAGAGCATCATGAACTGGTCAAGTGAAAATGTCACATCCACCCTACATATCTGTTGGGGGGCACAAGCTGCCCTGTACCATCATTATGGAATAGGCAAATACGAACTTCCAGAGAAATGCTTTGGGGTATACACTCATGAGGTCCTTGAACCGAATGAAAATCTAGTCCGCGGATTCGATGATTATTTTATGGCCCCTCATTCACGCTATACGGATATTGACTATCAAAAATTAGTTAACCATCCTGAATTGAAGGTTCTCGCACAGTCCGATCAAGCTGGTGTATTGATGGCTGCTTCAGTTGATGGAAAAAGAATTATGGTCACCGGCCATTTCGAGTATGATGCCGATACCCTCGGTGAAGAATACAAGCGCGATAGGGAACGCGGGATCAATACGCAACTCCCAGAAAATTACTTTCCTGATAACGATCCGACCAGGATACCTCTTCACCGCTGGAAGAGCCATTGCAGCCTGATGTTCTCGAATTGGCTGAACTATTATGTCTACCAATCAACCCCTTATGAGTGGGATTGAAAGGGTAAGAAAAAAGAAGCTTTCACTTTGAAATGAATCGCTTTTTTATGGCAGACACATCCAATCATCATGGGAAACAACCTGAGTATCTGACTCAGGTTGTTTGGTTCATGATTCCTTATTACCGAAATATACCTCTTCAAAAGGTTGGACCACCACAAATCCTTGTCCTTCGAATTTCATTTGAACGGATTCGCCGCTTCCCCTTCCAAAAAACGACTTCAATGAAACATCCGTTACGAATTCAGGCTGCAATTCCCCTGACCAAGCTACTGTGGCATTCGGGTCGGTATAAACCGGATTCCCAGGTTCCACAATTAAAGTAAGAGGCTCATAATGGGAAGTGAATGCGACCATGCCTCTCCCCTCGAGCCTTACGTTGAACAATCCGCCCGCCAATAACCCGGCAATGCGCCGCATCATTTTTATATCCCATGAAATCCCCGGCTCAAATGCGAGTAAATCATTTCCGTTAACAC
>NZ_JBFUIQ010000104.1:0-13673 GCF_056401795.1 Peribacillus sp. P4_D6 | reverse complement strand
GTGTAAACACCTCTTTCAGACATCGCTAAGTGATCTGGCTGCATTGAGACCGTAACACCCAGCTCACTAAAACGATGAATATCATCTGGATGAATAACTTCAATGTGTTCAACGGAATGTCGYGAATCTCGTTTACCATTTGTCTTTTGCGCTTCCTCATAGGCATCTAAGGCAAGACGGATTGCTCCATCTCCAATCGCATGAAAACGAATGCTGAAGCCCTCTTTATCTGCAGCAACGACCCATTTTTTGATCGTTTCAGGAGGGAAAGACGTCTCACCGCGTGTTTCTGGTTGATCCGCATAAGGCTCAAGTAGATAAGCTGTACGGGCGGTAATGACACCATCGATAAATTGTTTCAGTCCCGACACACGGAGTTTATCCGATTGATATGTCTCTCGCAATTGTTTGAAGTGCCCAAGATCGCCATTTAATGCAGGCCATAAATGAATCCGCGTTGTTAATTTACCGTTGTCTTCGAATTCTTTGAAAACATCTAGTGATTCTATTGTCTTTAAACCATGTAAGTCATTGACAGCAGTCACTCCTAAGCTTGCTGCATGTGCCAAGAAATTGGAGAAGATTTCATTTTTTTGTGAATTTGAAAAATTAAAGGCATGGCGGATAACCGCATCCATTGCTTTTTCATATAAAATACCATTGGGTTCGCCATTTTCATCTTTTCCTATAATGCCATAGAAAGGATTTTCCGAATGACGAGTAATATTAGCAATCTCCAAAGCTTTCGTATTCACCCATGCATAATGGCCTTCAGCGTGAAACATGAGTGCCGGACGGTCTGGAAGAATATGATCCAATGAATGGCGAGTCGGTARTTGTTGTGTATCCCAATAACCTGCATCCCAAGTAAATCCGATTACCCATTGATTTTCCGGTATTGATTCGGCGAATTCACCAATCATTTCCAGCGCTTCATCTTCTGAGCGAGCGGCGAACAGATTGACACTATTGAGGGCAACGGCACCTTGCATGATATGAAGGTGGAAATCATKGAATCCCGGCATAATTAATTGGTCTTTAAACTGATAGATTTTCGTGTGCTCACCTGCGCAGTGTTTAATTTCTTCCTCAGTACCAATCGCAACAATTTTGTTGTCCTTAATTGCAATGGAGGCAGGTTCAGGTTGGTCGGAAAGACCTGTAAATACAGTATTACTTGATATAATTACGTCAGCTACTTGTTGACTCATCATCAATCATTCCCTTCTTTTATAGCTCTATTATCAAGCTTCCTCATAGGCAAGCTCAGGAGGCGGCTGCCTAAACATTTTCGTTAAGTTTAATAGATAAATAAATCCGATAAGAAGCCAAGTTCCACCTAGTATTAGTGAATGTTTATCTAGATTTATGAAAAACAATCCAATTAGTGCTGCACCAGTAAGCGGGATAATCAAATATTGAATCGTTCCTTTAAAAGAGCTCTGTTTCTTTTGGAAAAAATAGTAAGAAACAACCGAAAGATTCACAAAGAAAAAGGCAAATAACGCACCAAAACTAATAAGAGATACAGCTGTTGTTAGATTTAAGAAAAGAGCGCTTAATGCAATCCCGCCAATGAGTAAAATATTGAACACAGGTGTCCGGTATTTCGGTGATAGATAGCCGAAGATTTTTTTCGGCAATACATTTTCCCTTCCCATCGCATACAAAATACGAGAGGCGCTCGTTCCCGATGCCACGGCTGAAGCTGTGGTGGAAGTTAGCCCCACTGCCACAAAGAAGCTCACAAAAATGTTTCCGCCTATATACATCGCGATCTCTAAATAGGCTGATTCAGGGTTAGTGAAAGAATGGAACTCCGGAAAAATTAGTTGTGCAAAATAAGAACTTGTGATAAATAAAAATCCGCCAATCATCGTTATAAAATAGATCGCTTTTGGCAATGTTCTCGTAGGATCCTTCGTCTCCTCTGAAAGAGTAGTTACTGCATCAAAGCCTAAAAAGCTAAAACAAAGAATTGGGATAACAGATAGGAGAGCCGGTGCACTAATTTCAGGATCATAAAAGGGAACGGTGGAAAATAATGTCCCTGTTCCTTTTCCTTCAAGAAGACCTTTAATGGACAAAATAAAAAATAGTACAAACAATAAAAATTGCAAGAAAAGCATATACGTATTAAGTTTCGCTGCTAATTTAATGCCAAGGATGTTGACAGCAGTAATAATCACAATAAATAAAATGATCCAAACAAACATCGGAATGGATGGAAAATAAGCTTTCAATGAAATACCGACGATTAGGGCGCTGATCATCGGGCTAAATATATAATCAATGATGATTGTCCAACCAACGATAAACCCTATATGTGGACTTATAGATTTTTGCGTAAACGTATATGCTGCTCCCGCTTTTGGGAACGCTTTCACTAATTGGGCATAGCTATAAGCTGTAAATAACATGACAACTAAAGCAATGGCATAAGCCGTTGGCATCATCCCGCTGGTACTGTCTACAGCAACCCCATATGTTGAGAAAAACGTTTTTGGAGCCATGAAAGCCAAGCCGAAAAAGACGACATACTTCAAAGTAAGGGTACGTTTAAGAGTTGGTGAATTCGTATTTTCCATTAATCAATCCTCCTTGCGAATTTTTTTACTAACGATCGTACACATTCATTAATGTGCACATAGTGAATAAGCGGATTATTCGGGTTATTTAATTTAAAATTCCGTGAATTCAGTCAATGGAAAGGCTATTTGTCTGGATTCATTTAAGGAGAACCAATAAAAATAGTAACTACTTGTGAACGGATACAATTTGAGCTCTGACTGAATGCTTTTAACAATTTTTTCATAATTGCCTGTCCTCCAATCGGCCGCACAGAGGAGTTGGTAAAGAAGAGTAGCATAATGCAAGGAACAACATGGCCTTGTCTTTTTGATGTCACACTTTTTAATAAAAGGTATCACTCCTTAGAACAAAATGATTTTTCAAAATAATGGTTTGCTGTTTTCATTTAGGAATGCATCACTCCATTCATTATGTATAAATCCATTATAAAGTCTCGTCTAACACGAGAGTAAACAGTTGCGATACAAAAAAACAGCCTTCGAAATGATAATGTTTTCATTTCGAAGGCTGTTCACTTATTACTTTTTCTTGAATCGGAATTTGTATTTCATAATAAGCTTCATCATATTGATCGGTCAGAGAAACGTCAACCTGCATAATTCGAAAGGCGTCACCGGTAATAATATAGTCATGAGTATCACAATAATGGAGTAGCTTTTTTAGCTGGGTTAGCATTTTCTCGCTTGTAAGTCCTCCATAATAGGAACATAAAAATAGCCCTTTTTCAATTTTTTTGGTAGGTTGCTCTGACTCCTCACCCTGAACAAGAATGAATGATTGAGATTGATAGTCACTTAGGTTAGCGGAAAAGTCAGATGATTGACGAATTTCATCAAAATACTCTTTCTTGATGAAATCTCCAAATTTATTGCTGGCCAAAGCAGGGATGATTCCACCAATCTTGTTTTCGAGCTCCAAATATCCAAAATAAAGATTTTCTGTATCCGTCCAAGCTACCGATCTGTCTAGCTGGATGTATTCCCGTTCTTCAAATTGTTTTATCACGATATCCGAATTGCTGTAACTGTTTGTGAAATGTTCAATATTGTATAATCGTGTCATCAAAATATTATGGATACCTTGCAATTTCTTAATTTCTTCCTGTATATTAGCCATTGATTTTTGAAGTGATTGAACCGACTTTTTGACATTGCGATCCGTAAGAAACTGCTTGATTTCTTCTAAGGAAAACCCGATGCTCCTTAACTCTTTGATCGTTCCGAGAACTTCATACTGGGAAATGGAGTAATAACGATAGCCAGTTTCGGGGTCAATATGAAAAGGCTTTAGCAATCCAATTTTATCGTAATGGCGCAACGTATCTACGGTTACACCTCGCAACTTCGCCATTTCTCCTATACTAAGCTTATTTTGCATGGCTTTTCTCCTAACCAATACTGAATTATATATATTAATAACATGATTTCCCCCTATTATAAAGTAGCGATTCCTGTTGTGTATAGCTAGTGGCACGAATATTTGTAAAGCACCGCATTCATAAAATTGCAGTCACAAACTTACACGTCCAGTATTCGATTTAATCGGGGTTAACCATTTCAGCTCTTGAAATGGGTATACCTTTTTGGACTTAAATGATCAAAATGCAGAAGAGGTTCAACAGTTTTTCTTGAAAACTTGTAACCGAAACTTCCAGGCGTCCAGTACAAAGCAAAAGCAATGGTTTTCTAATTAGAATGGATATTATTTATTGCATGTTTAATGAGGAATTTGTAATGAGGGAACATATGTTTTATAATGTACTTTAAGTAATTATCAATCGAAATAGGGGGAGGTATTATATGTATATTTCAATTTCAGATTTTATTAAAGAATGGAATAAAGAAGCCATACTCACTCAAAATGTCTTGGATAGTTTGACTGATGAATCCTTAGAACAACAAGTTTATCCTGAAGGTCGCACTTTAGGAAGAATTGTGTGGCATTTCACGACGAATATTCCAGATTATCTAGCTCATTTCGGGTTAAAGATAGACCGGATAGAAAGTTCGGAAAACGTTCCAACTTCAGCCCGCGAAATTGCCATCACTTTTAAAAATGTAAGTTCTCATGCAGCCAAAATTATTGAACAACAATGGACAGACGAATCCCTGGGACAAATACAAGAAGCGTTCGGAAGACAGGAAACAAATGCTTCCATCCTTATGGGGCTAATCAAGCATATTGTTCATCATCGCGGACAAGTTACGGTTCTGATGCGTCAAGCAGGAATTAAACCTTCTGGGGTTTATGGACCGCCAAAAGAAGATTGGATTCATTTAGGTGTGGAAAATCCACCGCTTTAAGGACTTATGAATGCTTAAGTTAGGATCTTCTACATACCGGGGCATTGGCGAATAATTAAATCCAGTACTTCATTTAATGACTGAGTTAATAATATGTTTTAGCATCCTTTGAAGGGTGCTTTTTTATTTTGCGAAAGAAGGGTTTAAATGAAATCAGCAAATTTATTAGCGACGATGTTTTAAATGCAACCCTTATTTTTCCATCTAAAGCTAATGAAGGTAGGATAGATTCGTTCTTCTCCTTTTGGTTAGGCTCTATTAAATCATTAGTGCAGAATAGTTCTTTAAGATTATTATTTTAATCATGCTATTTGTAAGCCGCCATATGCTGAACCCCCGCCATAATTACCACAACCACCGGCACAACTATATCATCAATGATCAGGAGTTAAACAAAACGACTATAATGAAAAAATCTTTACCAAATCAATTAAAGCTGACTGAAAGTTTATAGTTATAAATAACTGGATTTTGTTGAAAAATGTCGTTATTTGCGAATATCATTATCGTCATTTCTGAGATATTATAATATTGAATGCACTTTATTACATTGAAGTAATAATGCAGTCTTTATATCGGGGCTCAATTAAGTGAGTGGGGGAAAATAAATGAGTGTAATCATCGAGAAGAAACAAATGGAAAACTATACTCATATGGAAGATGCAATGTTGGTAGGGAAAATCCATAATGGTGATGAGGATGCACTGGACTTTTTAATCAATAAATACAGATGTGTCGTTCAATCAAATGCATTGAAGTATTTTTTAACGGGTGGAGAAAAGGAAGACGTCTTTCAGGAAGGGATGATTGGGCTATATAAGGCCATTCGAGACTACAAAAATTGCAAAAAGGCGTCTTTCAGATCATTTGCGGAACTGTGCATTACAAGACAAATCATAACGGCCGTTAAAGCGGCTATTCGCCAAAAGCATTCTCCCTTAAATAATTATGTTTCATTGTATATGCCTATCCAGCAAGGGGAGTCGGAACAGGGTCTAATTGATCTAATCCCTGAACAGAGACAAAATGACCCAGTCACGATCTTAATAAAATCAGAAGAAATTTGTGATATTGAGCTAATTTTAACCGAAGTCCTTAGTGAGTTGGAAAGCAGTGTTGTGGACTTGTACCTGGAAGGAAAAACTTATTTAGAAATATCAAAGGAACTGAATGTTCAAAAAAAGACGATCGATAATGCACTTCAGCGGGTAAAAAGGAAGCTGGAGCGGCACCTCGAGTCCAGGAGAGTGGAAGAATAATAACAATCATTCTTTAAACTTTCGGTCTTTATTAATTTGTAAAATAACATTGAAACAATTAATAGAATAGATAAAAGTGCTTATTAAAGCATTTTCCTGGTAATGGAGCAGTTAGTGCAGTGCTATCCTATGGGAAATAAAATCCCTCTAGTTATCATGCCGATAAAAATTTCTCTGAGTATAACCAAAAAAAGCCCAACTGAAACACATGGGCTTTTTACTATGTTCATTTTTTTAATTCACTCTCTTCAATTGGAGATTATACCTCAATGTTTCATCGTCTGAATATAATTTGTATCCAAGTCCATCACTGTAGTTAAGGAAGACTTTATCTGGAAGATGCTTTTTAGACTCACTTGATATTAAGATGGGGACCCCATTAATTATGAATCTCTCATCATCTTCGTTCTTATTATCAATTTTCAATTCGTGTTCAACATAAATCGAACAGCTCCCAACATAAATGGCCTCGATACGAACCCCTTCATTCTCTTTATAATTCATTTTTAATAGTTGTTCAATCGCTGCTTCTTTAATCTCAATATCCATGAAACCCGCTCCCATATTATTTTTTATCTATACAATCCTCTATTCATTCGTATACCCAATTGTTTATAAGTTAATGTACATAAGAATGTTTATTAAATATAATAAAGCCGATATTTCCGGTCATCAGGCTTATGTTGTTTAATAAAAACACAAATAAGTTCAAACACCATGTGTCTGTAACTCCATTTTTGGAATAGCTTTCTTTGCAATGATCATCCTATCGGCTTTGTTTTCATGGGCCACTTTTTGTTTAATTCAGTTATAAAAGTCTTTACATTTTTTTTATCTTTCATAATTGGGGAATAGACGTAAGAAAGTGTCCTGTTAAAGGATTCATCTTTTACCTGAATGATAGAAAGGATTTTATTTTGTACATCCCTTTCGATGACACTTCGGGAAAGCAGGGCCAGCCCTGAGCCGTTTTTTATAAGTGTTTCTTTAATTCCTTGATTGCTGCTTATCGTGAGTATCGATTTAATTTTCAAACCATTTGAACGTATGACATGGTTAAGGTATTCTCGTGTGCCAGATCCAACTTCCCTCGTTACCCATGCTTGGTCATGTAAATCAGTAATCTCCACATCGTCTTTATTAGCAAGTTCATGATTGTTAGAAGACACAATGAATAGCTCATCTTGCATGAATGGGTGAACTGAAAGTTCTTTTTCATTAGTTTGACCTTCGATTAAACCAATATCCACTTTGTATAGCCGAACGGCTTGAACGATTTCTTCCGTGTTCCCAATTATCACTTGAAGTTCAAGTTCAGGATATTCCTCTTGAAGGTCGATGAGTAAAGAAGGAAGGATATACTCTCCTATTGTAAAACTTGCACCTATCTTTAATTCGCCCTTTATGGACCTATCGTGTTCCTGTATGTCTTGTCTGGTCTGTTCATAGATTGTGATCATTTGCTTCGCCCGGTCGTAAAGAATTTCTCCCGTTAAGGTGACTTTCAAAAATTTAGGAGAACGGAGGAATAATTTGGTTTGGAACTCTTCTTCTAATTTTTTAATATGTAAACTAACACTTGGTTGAGACATAAGAAGAATTTCTGCTGTTTTTGTAAAATTCTTGACTTCCACAAGGGTCACAAATGTTTTTAGAGCATCATAGTACATAGAAATTTCTCCTTATTATTAATATTCTTAATAGTTATAATAAATTATATATATTTTACTAATGATGTACCTTCCAGTAAAGTTTTAATGAGAAACTTATTTTAGGAAGAGTATAGGCTGGGAAAGCTATTGTCCTTTGTTGCGTGCTATGAACCCTATATAACTGTATTTTTCATTTTTTTTGCAGTTAAAACCGACTTGGTCTATAGGAGTAAACGAGTTAATGAATTTATGGATCGAAATAATATTTAAACCCACTCGTTATACATAATAATCAACTAAGATAAGTTAATATCCCTTTGTGAGGTGGAAATCGTGCAACTTCAGGTAAGTAACAGTCCCTTTAATCAAGAGCAAGCAGAGCTCCTTAACAGCCTGCTGCCAAGCTTGACCGAAACACAAAAAATTTGGTTGAGCGGTTATCTGACTGCATCTTTGTCAGTTTCGAACACAAGTTCAGCCGACGCCCCGGTATTGGAAGCTCAAAGCGGCGGGAAGACAATATCAAAAGAAGTGACCATCCTGTATGGTTCACAGACGGGCAATGCTCAAGGGCTGGCAGAAAATGCGGCGAGTAAGCTTGAGGGTAATGGCTTTCAGGTTACCATTTCATCCATGAGTGACTTTAAAGTCAACAATTTGAAAAAAATCGAAAATCTTCTGATTGCCGTTAGCACGCATGGAGAAGGTGATCCGCCGGATAATACATTGTCTTTCCATGAGTATCTTCATGGCAGGAGGGCACCAAGCCTTGAGGGTCTCCGCTATTCGGTATTGGCGCTTGGGGACAGCTCATATGAGTTTTTCTGTGAAACCGGAAAACAATTCGATAAACGCTTGGAGGAACTTGGGGGGACACGATTATTTCCGCGAATGGACTGTGACCTTGATTATGATGAGCCTGCTTCCGAATGGCTGGAAGGAGTCATTTCCAGTTTAAGTGAAGGGCAAGTCAGTTCTGCTGCTGCAGTTCCCAAAGCAAAAGCTTCTGTAGGTGAAAAAACTTCTTATTCGAGAACGAATCCGTTTAAAGCGGAAGTGTTGGAAAACATAAATTTGAACGGACGTGGCTCCAATAAAGAAACTCATCATCTTGAGTTATCTCTTGAAGGCTCAGGCCTTACATTCGAACCTGGTGACAGCCTTGGCATTTATCCGAAAAACGATTCGGATTTAGTGGATATGCTTCTTATGGAACTGGATTGGGATCCTGAAGAAACCGTGAAGGTCAATAAGCAGGGGGAACTTCGTCAGCTTAGGGAATCGCTCATCTCCGACTTTGAAATAACGGTATTGACCAAATCGTTCATTGAACAAGCGGCACAGCTTTCTGGTAATGAGGATTTAAAGGAGCTTTTAAAGCCTGGTAATGAAGAAAGATTGAAAGAATATCGAGAAGGCCGTGATTTGCTTGATTTTGTCCGTGATTTTGGTTCATGGGGTGAATCGGCGCAAGAGTTTGTATCGATACTTCGGAAAATGCCAGCCCGTCTGTATTCCATTGCGAGTAGTTTGTCCGCCTATCCGGATGAAGTGCATTTGACAATCGGAGCTGTCAGGTATGAAAGTCATGGTCGGGAAAGAAAAGGAGTCTGCTCGATTTTATGTGCGGACAGATTACAGCCAGGGGACTTGCTGCCCATTTACATTCAGCATAACCAGAACTTTAAGCAGCCAAAGAACCCAGATACGCCAATTATCATGGTTGGACCGGGAACGGGCATTGCCCCGTTTAGATCCTTTATCCAGGATCGCGAAGAATCGGAAGCGAAAGGGAAAACGTGGCTCTTTTTCGGAGATCAGCATTTCGTGACGGATTTCCTTTATCAAACTGAATGGCAAAAGTGGTTGAAAACAGGTGTACTTACGAAAATGGATGTGGCCTTTTCCCGCGATACGGATGAAAAAGTGTATGTTCAAGACCGGATGCGCGAGCAAAGCGGGGAATTATACGAATGGCTTCAAAAAGGAGCAGCTGTATACATTTGCGGTGACGAGAAAAACATGGCACATGATGTCCATAATACGCTTATTGAGATCATTGAAAAAGAAGGCAATATGAGCCATGCTGATGCGCAAGCTTATCTAGAAGATATGCAACAGAATAAACGCTATCAACGTGATGTGTATTGAAATTTAGAAGAAAAGGAGATTACAACATGGTGAACCCACTATTGAAAGCACCAGCAGGCCCGCCAAGTGATGTTGAGCAAATTAAAGAAAGAAGCGATTATTTGCGAGGTACACTTGGAAAAGTGATGCAGGATCGGATTAGCGCCGGTATTCCGGATGATGACAATCGACTGATGAAACATCACGGCAGCTATTTGCAGGACGATCGGGATCTGCGTAATGAGCGTCAAAAACAAAAACTGGAGCCTGCCTATCAATTTATGTTGCGTGTTCGCATGGCCGGCGGGGTTGCACAGCCTTCTCAATGGCTTGTTATGGATGACCTTGCCCAGAAATACGGTAACGGAACCTTGAAATTGACAACAAGGCAGACGTTTCAAATGCATGGTATTTTAAAATGGAATATGAAAAAAACCATTAAGGAAATCCATGCTTCCATGTTGGATACAATCGCTGCATGTGGAGATGTAAACCGAAACGTAATGTGCAATTCGATTCCATTTCAATCCGAAATCCATTCCGAAGTATTTGAATGGTCGAAAAAATTGAGTGATTATCTATTGCCGCGTACAAGGGCGTACCATGAAATCTGGCTGGATGAAGAAAAAGTTGTCGCTACTCCGGAATTGGAGGAAGTCGAACCAATGTACGGAAAGCTTTATTTGCCAAGGAAGTTTAAAATAGGCATTGCGGTCCCGCCATCCAATGACATTGATGTCTACTCCCAGGATCTTGGCTTCATAGCAATTGTTGAAAATGGAAAACTTGTTGGCTTTAATGTGGCGATCGGCGGCGGTATGGGAATGACCCATGGTGACAAGGCGACATATCCTCAACTAGCCAAGGTAATCGGCTTTTGCCAGCCAGACAAAATACTGGATGTGGCTGAAAAAATCATTACGATTCAGCGTGATTACGGAAACCGGTCCGTACGGAAAAATGCCCGGTTCAAGTATACGGTAGACAGGCTTGGGCTTGAACCGGTAAAAGCTGAACTGGAAAATCGTCTAGGATGGAAGCTGGAGGAAGCGAGAACTTACCATTTTGATAATAATGGCGACCGCTATGGATGGGTAAAAGGCATGCAGGGTAAATGGCATTTTACACTATTTGTCGAGGGTGGCCGAATTGCCGATATCAATGATTACAAGCTGATGACCGGTTTGCGCGAAATCGCAAAGATCCATACGGGTGATTTCCGATTGACTGCCAATCAAAACCTGATCATTGCAGAAGTGTCAATCCAGAAAAAGAAAAAAATCATAGAATTGCTTGAAACATACGGTTTGACGGATGGTGCACATCATTCTGCGCTCAGACGCAGCTCGATTGCATGCGTGGCGCTTCCGACATGCGGGTTGGCAATGGCCGAAGCAGAGCGTTATTTGCCGGTTCTGATTGATAAAATCGAGGCCATCGTTGATGAAAACGGCTTGAGGAATGAAGAAATCACGATACGCATGACTGGTTGCCCGAACGGCTGTGCCCGGCACGCACTCGGTGAAATTGGCTTTATCGGTAAGGCACCTGGTAAATATAATATGTATCTCGGTGCTGCTTTCGACGGAAGCCGATTAAGTAAAATGTACCGCGAAAACATTGGTGAAGAAGAGATATTAAAAGAGTTACGTGTACTTCTTTCCCGTTATGCAAAAGAACGTCAGCAAGGAGAGCATTTTGGCGACTTCGTCATTAATGCTGGCATTATTAAAGAAGTGACGGATGGAACGAATTTTCATGATTGATTAAAACAAATGAGAGACAGGAATGACTTCCTGTCTCTTTTTGTAGACAAAAGGGGTTCTATCTGTATTTTAAAACAAAGTTGATGGAACGGAAGGTACGGGACTCTTGCGGGAAAAGCGAGTCCAGGGGAGACCCCGCAGGCGCAAGGGCGCCGAGGGCGGACCCGCCTGAGGAAAGCGAGTGCCCTACGTTCCAATCAACGTTCAAATGTACAGTCTGTGAGACAGGAATAATTTCCTGTCTCTTTTGGTATTCAAAGGCTTTCCAGAATGGCTGGAACATCGATATGTTGAATCATGACCATACTCATCTATCGTCTATTTATTTGCCTTGYTGTTATTTTTATAGGCTACTTCTGCTTCAATCTCAATGAGATAATCCGGCGAAACCAGACTTTGCACCCCTACAGTGGAACGGGCTGTTTTCACTGGATTTTCCTTTGTATTAAAGAAAAGAGCGTAAGCATCGAACCAACCTTGATAGTCTGGTGTATTTCCTTTGTTTGGATCTGGCGCGACATACACACGCAGATAAGTTACATCAGCGAGGGAAAGTCCTTTTGTTTTCAAATCTGCTTTTAATTTCTCTAAGATTCCGATTGCCTGCTTTTCTGTATTGCCATATCTCTCATAAGTGGTTTTTCCATCCTTGTTTAAAAGAGGTGCAACTGTTCCGCTAAACAATAACCGGTTATAACTTTGAGGCACAGCAACTGAACTAGAAATCGCAGAAGTTGGGGACCCAAAGAAGGTCACTTTATCCGATTTCAATTCATCTTTTTCGTTACCTGCGTATGCAAAAGAGAATCCTGTGATTAAACATATACTTAATACTGAGGCAGCGGTGATCGATTTCATAGGTGTATTCATATAGTCAGCTCCAGTTATTTATGTAACGACGATAGGTAGATAATCAGATTCATTTATCCGGCTAACCACAATTCTTGCTGTTTCAAAAGCATCTGCCAGCCATGCAGTTAGATAATTGAGCTGTTCACCAGCAATTTAATATGAATGTAGTTTTTCCGATCTGATGAAGATTTCTAAATGGCCTCTCGACAATTCATCATTCAGAGACCCCAGTTTGGATGATGTTAACTGTAGTTTCTACATTAATGTCCATCACCGGATAAATCATTTTCCATCGTTCATAGGTCAGTTGTTTATTTTTGCCGTGGTATTTTTCCTTTAAGCCAATCGGGTCAAGGGATTTTTTCTGAAAATCTTTAATAAGACGGTTTGCTTGCTTGGTTAAATCATCTTCCATTGCCTGTTCGATTTTTTTTATCATCTTTCTATTTGTAAGATTCTCACTTCGCATGGATTCCTTGATTTGTCCTTTAATTTTGAGTTTAATCGTGATGGAGGGACTACTCTCTGATTTGGATACCTCATAACTTGAACCGCTTCGGATGCTTTCTACAACGATATCGCTTTTTTTCTTGTCTTTTAATTTGAATTTGTATATTCCCCGCCTATGATGTTGAACTAATGTCTTGAAAATKAACATATCATCGGTTCGAACTTTCGTGACCATTTTATTTTCATGAAATAGGGCGACTCCTGAAACAGCAACTTCATTATTAATTAATTTAATTAAAGGAAGATACGAATCGCCGCCAGTTTCTAGAGCGTTTCCTAAAAAAAGATGGAGGTTAGTATCCGGTCCGTTTCCTGTTTCATTCTGTTGATTAATCAAATCCGATAAAAAGATTCCAATATTCACATTCGTATTTGGTGGTTTCGTATTTATTACATCCTTGACCTTTCCTTCAACGATGGCCAAAAGTACCCTGTTTCCAAGTTGCGGCTCACGGTAGAGATAATCGGTCAGTTCTGTCATTCCGATTTCACGAACCATTTTCTCGCTAAATAAAATGATGCGTGTCTGTCCAAGCATTACTGGCTTATCCGCTTTTTTGGATACGGTAGCCTGGACATCACTTGTTGTTGTCGATGTTCCAGTTAAGA
>NZ_JBFUIQ010000103.1:0-13831 GCF_056401795.1 Peribacillus sp. P4_D6 | reverse complement strand
ATGTAAGCGCAAATGACGCTAAGAGACATGGGAGGGTACGTCATCATAAGTTTCGCAGAGATCTATTGTGCATCACATAGTGGAGAAAATAGCTAATGATTTCCATTAGTTTTAGCGAAGCGTACGCTCAATTTACTAATAAAAACCAGAATTTCAATACTCTGTTTAAAAGTAGAATAAAAAAATAAATTCCCTAATATACCGAGTGGTGCAAACCGTTGATACATCAATGTTTATAGAGGGAGGTTAAGCAAAGTTTCTTCGGATTTTTTTCTAACAGATAATTTATTCACCTTGTAATCGTTACTCCATATAATGAAAGTAGATAGGACAACTCTCTCCTGTCCTATTTATTCCCATCCGGTTCATTTGAAGTAACTATTCTTAGCGGCGAATAGTTACTTTTTTAGTTACAAAGAATCTTCACCAAACAAGTCAATTAGCTGGTTTCCCTACCCGGTTTTTTTATTAAGGATCATCCACTCCACTATGACAAAGTTGAGAACGAGCCCTGCCCAAATGTTCACATTCAATACTTCCTCGATCATCTTATCTCTTCCTTCTGGAAGCATAAATCCATTAAAAGTGTAATAAGTAATGAGAAGAACGGGTACTAGTACACGTGCACTGACTGCTACTAGAGTTATACCAAAACTGCGCATCATCCATATTCGGTGTGCATGAAAATGCCCTTTAGCAGCTGTACGGTAACCCTTCCAACATGTGAATAACCACAGAATGGCCAGAGTAAGAAAAGCTGCTGCTTTTGTGAAACTTTCTATATAGAAGACAACGGCAAGAGCAAGAATTCCACTAATAAAAACACTGACAACATAAATCCTCCCCATATAGCGATGAACCTTTGGATTTTTCAAACGAATACGATCCATAAACTGAAGAAAACCTGTTATTAAGGCAATAAAGGCGCAACCAATATGTGTAACCAGTATAGAATATTGTGTTGTCGAAGTAATATCTACACGGCTGTTAGCAGGATTTAAAGTTAGATAGGGGATCATGAAAGGAATCATAATCCCAACCGAGACYATAACTAAAATCCACCAACCTTTTTTTTGCATCATACCTTTTTTAACTCCTTTATTATGTTTGTACGTAACAAGCAGAATTTTAGGTGGTTTTAGAGTCATTCGATAATTTTTTCCCTAATGGTGTCAGAATGCCATCAATGGTGGAGGAATTCTTTTCACGCAAATAATTTTCCAGTTCCGCTTCACCCTTTTTCATGTTGGACCGATTCAATGTTTCACGTTCACTGGAGTAGGTCATGAAGGGGACACTATATCCGCAAGAGGTTTGGACTTTATGAATTTTGGCTAAAATGATTTGTCTTGCACCGGGCATCATTTCAAAATGACCTATCATCCGATCCCATTCTTCTGTTTCAGGCAGAATCACCTTGCCTGAACCATATAAGCGCAAGATCATCGGCGGACCTTCAAATGCACAAAACATAAAGGTGATCCGGGCATTTTCATTAATATGTCCGCTTGTTTCGTTACCACTCCCGGTTAGATCCAAATACGCAATTTCGGTAGATGATAGGATGCGAAGGGTATCATACCCTTTTGGAGAAAGGTTTACATGCCCAGCCGCATCCAAAGGTGCCGTTGCAATAAAAAACAAATGCTGTTTCTTTATGAAGTTTTGATGCTCAGCTAACATTTCCGGAAAATACTTTGCCATCATTATTCCCTCCAAAGAAATCCATTTTAAAATATAAGTTCTCTATTAATGAGTGGATTACCTTTTTCAGCTATACTGCCCTGATGAAAAAAGCGATAGCTGCATGCAGCGCTCATTTTCCCTTTAAGAATCCGGCTGACCTTTATGAACGATATTAATTTTAGATTACAAGGGTGATTAAGAATTTGAGATTTTCCAGTATTGTACTATGATAAATTTATATTGTTTGAATTTGGAAGGGTATGGGAGAGTGACCATACTCTTACAGAATCATTTAAGGAGTGGTAGAATGGCACGTGTTTTATTTATTAATGCTGGATCAGAAGGACATATCAATCCAACTATTGGAGTTGTGCAAGAGCTTATTTCGCGTGGTGAAGAGGTAGTGTACTTTACGATAGAGTCTTTTCGGGAACGTATAGAGAGGACGGGAGCTACTGTACGAACAATTGACGGTGAAAAATTCATAGAAGCTTTTCTCTCAGGGGGAAGAAATTATTTACTCGAAAGAATCAACGGTCTTTTACATACGGTAGATATCGTCATACCTAGCGTGCTTGAACAGATCAAAGGAGAGCATTTCGATTACATCATCCATGACTCCATGTTTGGCTGCGGACGTATGCTTGCCCAAATCCTTAAGCTTCCCGCAATCAATTCTTGTACTTCTTTTGCGCAGACAAAAGCATCATTCGATAAAATGCTGGAACAGCTTTCTAAAGAATTCACTCCAGAAATAGGTAAACCTATACAAGATGAATTTCAAAGACTGACGGCAATGGTGAAGGAAAAATATGATGTGGAGATCCATTCTGCTTACGAAGTTTTTTGTAATCCTGCACCACTTTCAATCGTTTATACAACTAGGGAGTTTCAGCCTTTTAAAGAAGCATTCGACCAAACTTACAAATTTGTAGGTCCGTCCATCTCTTCACGAATAAAGCAGGATAACTTTGACCTTGCTGATATCAAAGGAAAAAGTCCCCTTTACATTTCGCTGGGGACAGTTTTTAACCGGTCTCTTGATTTTTACAAGCTTTGTTTTGAAGCATTTGGAAATAGCGATCACACGGTGGTCATGTCGGTCGGTCAACAAACCCCGCTAATTGAATTAGGAGAGATCCCCAAAAATTTCATTGTGAAAAAATACGTTCCACAAACGGACGTGCTAAAATACACTAAATTATTTATCACACATGGCGGAATGAATAGTACCAATGAAGGTCTCTACTATGGAGTTCCGCTAATTGTCATCCCGCAAAGCGCGGATCAGCCGATGATTGCAGGGCAAGTTGCCAATATCGGAGCCGGTATTACATTACAAATGCAAAGCTTGACTGCAAATCAGCTGCGTGAGGCCGCAGATCATGTGTTAAACGACCCAACCTTCCATAAAACTGTTTCAAAATTAAAAGAATCCTTTCAAAAATCGGGTGGATATCACCAAGCTGTTGATGAGATTTTTGAATTTAAAAGACAATACGATATTTAAAAATGTATGATCCGCGGCATTTTTTTAGCGGCAATTCTTTTTTATTGTAAATGAAGGATTGAATCATATTTTTGAAAGATGTAAAAGTGGTCTGCTATTTATATGGTTAACCTGAGAATAATGGATATGGTATATTATTTGAATCTGAGAATGCCGGCTATATGCTTAATATTAAGGATGATTTAAAATTTCGAATAGACAGAAACGACAGTGTCGTATATTTGAGAAAATAGGCAAGGGTTTAATTGAGGGTTGCTGCGGCAGCCTTTTTTTGTTGAGCAAAAGGGTCATTAATATTAAAAAAAATCAACCAGCGATTTTTACTGGTTGATCTTTGAAAAGAATGATGTAAACGGATACATTTTTTAAAGAATCATGATGTAKCTATTTCATGGTCATCTTTCTCTATCGCTAGTTTAGTCTTTTCCATTGGTTCAATGATCGTAAAGAGGAGGATAAAGGTCATTAAAGAGCTGACTGATAAAAACATGAATACCATATTCCAATTAAATGAATCTAAGATCAAACCTACTACGAATGGAGCAAATGCACCGCCTAACGATCCTCCAGTATTAACAATTGAAGCGGCAAGGGGCAACTTTTCTTTGGATGTAATCCCCATAGGATATGCTAAAAACGCTGAATATCCCAAATTCAACAAAATACCCGTAATAAGAAGAACGATACTTAAAAACATTGGGTCATTTGGGGCGTACAACAATGCATACATGCTGAAAATTGTCGATGCTGCAGTCACTATCATAAGAGGTTTTCGACGTTTGTTAAAGATGTTATCCGAAACCCAACCGCCTATTAGATTACCTAACATGGCCCCTATCCACGGAGAAGAGGCAACAAATCCCATTTCCATAATGGAATACTTTTTGACGTTAACCAAATAAGTAGGTATCCATGTCATAATGGCATAAACAATACCGACCATGAAAAAGTACCCCAACGTACATCCCCATATATTCCATGAAAGAAAAACCTTCCTATTTGTATCAAGGAAATCTACTTTCTTGGTACGAATAATTTTGTCTACCCATTTCATCGAATATTTTTTCTTATTTCCTTTGATTTTCTCATCGATGGTCGAAGGCTTTTCTGATTTGATATAATCTATTTCCTCTTTTGAGCAATGTGGACTTTCTTCCGGATTATCCTTTACTAGCCAGAGCCAAAATAAAGCGAAGATAAAGCCCGGAATGGCAAATATATAGAAAACTTCACGCCAGCCGAAAGCATAAATGATGTAAGCACACAGCGGAGGAACTATGGCAGGAGCGAACTTGATTGCTGACATATAAATTCCTGTCGCAGTTCCCTTTTCCTTTCCAGGGAACCATCGGTTAATCGTGGAAATAATTCCGACTGGAAGTGGTCCCTCTGCAACACCTAGTAATATTCTGCCAATTTTAAGTTGAAGGGCAGAACTAGCCGTTCCGATAAATAATGTTGCAGCCGAAGTAACAATCATAGAGAAGGTGAATATTTTTCGTGTTCCAAACTTACTATAGATGAACCCAGCTGGAATCTGGATAATTGCATATCCGATGTAAAAAAGACTAGCCATTGCACCAATATCAGTGTTACTCAATTCAAATTCTTTTTGAAAATATGGAATGACTACACTGATATTTGCCCTGTCTGCACCAGCGATCATATAAGTTAGAAAAATTAATAACATGACTACCCAACGAAATCGAGTCTTTTTTTGTAATGAATTCTGCATATATTTCTTCCCCTCCTCATAAATAATTTGGCACAGTAACGATTTCCTTCTATTGTCATTTGAATTGTAAGTAGGTATAGTGTCTAAAGGAATGGAGAACTCCAGTCTAATTTCCAAACACCATTATAAATGTCTGGAAAATTCCAGAGTAATCCACAGAAGAGGGTTACCGTCGTATCAACCTATATAACAACGCACAACTTAACGAGTTACCGTGAGAATATGCTAAGTTAAAGAACTTTAACATACACCATAGTTAGTCTCGATTACCTGTAATCAATTCTTTTACTTTGGATGATTTATTTTTAATTTCACAGCCCCGGTCTTGAAGACTTTTATCAACCCAAGTTCGATCCCACGTCATATTCATGATATCATCCATTTCCTGGTGTTCCCTGAGGAACTTAGCTTTCGATTTTTCTATTAACTCATCCGTATCTTGCGGGTTAATGACCACAATACCATCATCATCGCCGACTACAATGTCTCCAGGATGAACCACTACTCCGCCACAAGAAATAGGAACATTAATTTCCCCAGGTCCGTCTTTATATGGCCCCCGTGGATTGACACCTGCTGCGTAGATTGGGATATCCATCTTTCTTAAGGCTCCAACATCACGAATGGCACCATCGATTATAAACCCGCCTAATCCTCTTTTTTGAGCCCACAATACCATTAGTTCGCCCATGATTGCATTTGTTAAATCCCCCTGAGCATCAACAACTAATATATCGCCGGGTAGAGCAAGATCAAGTGCTTTATGAAGCATGAGGTTGTCACCGGGACGTGTTTTAATTGTAAAAGCTGGCCCAAGTAATGGCTTATCATTAATTGGACGAATTTTGGGATTCATGCAAAACATACGGTTCATATTATCAGCAATTACAGATACGGGTAACCCTTTAAACTCGTTTACTGCTTCTTTAGTTGGACGATTAATGTTTGTATACACACGCATTCCAATATTAGACATAATGTAGGTCCTCTTTTCTATTTTTACATTCAATTTTTAGAGTTAAACAGATGCTGAAGTCAATTTCACTAAATTATCAGGCATGTTCCCATCTTCTACTTTTCTTATATTTTCAAAGGATAAGCGCAGTACAGTTTCCAACACATCCCTAGTCCCCCCTGCAATATGAGGAGTAGCAAGTATATTATCAAGTTTTAATAATGGATTATCTGAATTTATGGGTTCAGATGACCAGGTATCAATGGCTGCGCCAAGTAAACGATTACATTTTAATGCTTCGGCGAGTGATTTTTCATCAATGATATTACCTCGGGCTACATTAACTAAAATTGCTGAAGACTTCATAAGTTTCAATTCCTTTTCACCAATCAAGTTCCTTGTGGCTGGTATTAAAGGAATATGAAGGCTGATAATATCCGACTGTGATAATAAATCATTAAAAGTTACATAAGTTAATCCTAATTTTTTCTCCTCTTCCATTGATAATCTATTCACATCATAATAAACAACGTTAGTTCCAAAAGCCTTTGACAATGCTGCAACTTTTTTTCCTATGTTTCCTATACCGATTATCCCATGGGTTTTACCGTTCACTTCGAACATTGATGGGCGGTATTCCCACATTTTCCATTCACCACTTTTTGTTACTCGATCTAAGAAATGAAGTTTTCTGTACAGGCTTATAATCATGCCGATGGTCAATTCCACAACACTGTTTGAATTTGCTCCTGGTGTACTGGCAACATGGATTCCCATCTCACTAGCAGCATTTAAATCAATATTATCAACACCACTTCCGGTTTTTTGAATCAATTTAACATTGGGTGCTTTTTCTAATAACTCTCTCGTAATAGGATAAGATGCTGTAATTAAATAGTTTGCTTCATGTAATGCTTGTTCTTTTTTTACTTCATCCAAATCAATCCAGTATTTAACCTCCATATCCAAACTTTTGAATGTATTTATTATTTCATGTGTTGCTGTGAATACTTTTTCAAAATAAATAACTTTACAACTCAAGGTACATTCCTCCAATTCAATTAGACAAAATAATTAATTAACTTTATATTAAATATAGAAAATGAGATTGTAAAACGAATTAATTAGCTATTTAATAACATAAATATTGCTATTTGGAGGCGGAATAATGGATTTTCATTCTATTGATACCTTTCTCGCAGTCGTTCGAACAAAAACCATTAGCGGTGCAGCAGAAGAATTACATTTAGCGCAAACTACCGTAAGTCAACGAATAAAGATAATAGAAAAAGAAATTGGGGTTCAATTAATTGAACGCGGGAAAGGAATAAAACAAATCATTTTAACTCCTCTGGGTGAGGAATTTTATAAATTAGCGAAAGAATGGAGTCGTTTAGGACAAGAAGCGAAGCTATTAAAAACGCAAGGCCCACAATTACCCTTGATTGTTGGTGGTGTTGATAGTGTTAATACATTTGTTTTACCAAAAGTCTTTAAAAAACTAAGTAACCATCATCCTCCAATTAAACTTCAAATCCGAACCTTACATTCCGATAATCTATACTCTGAAGTTGAAAATAGACATATTGATGTGGCTTATTCCCTTAGAAAAAGAGTCCATCCAAATGTAAAAGTTAAAAAGTGCTTTACATCACCTATGGTTGTTCTTCAAACTTCAGATATAAGTTGTTATAGTTCGGAAAAGCTTCATCCTAAAGAATTAGATTCTGATTACGAACTATTCATGCCTTGGGGAGTTGAATATCAATCTTGGCATTCTTATTGGTGGGATCCATTATCGATTTCACGAATAAAACTAGACAGTACTCATTTGCTTCTACATCTTCTTCAAGATCCGTTACAGTGGGCTATTGTTCCTAAATGGATAGCTGATGAAGCAATTAAGCGTGGAAGTTACAAAATTTATGAACTTACAGATTCACCCCCGGATTATACAGTTTATGAACTTACTCATATAAAACAAACAACGCTTAAGCAAAAGGCTATAGAAATTATTGATCACTACTTTCAGGAAGAATTCTATTAAACGTTCCTATCACTACTTGTGGTGGTGTCCTTAAAGGTGCTTTACTTCAAGTAGGAAGGTTGCTGTGGCAGCCTTTTTTTGTTGAGCTACGGGGGCAATTTAGCTGCAAAGCGGTGTCCTATAAAGGTATTGTCTTTTTTACATAGAATATTTTAAGAGAATAGCATGTGAATGAATGGGGGACATATATGGAAATTTGTTTAATTGGTGGCGGAAATCACACGAATAATGAATTACGTGAAGTGTTCCTGGAACTTTCAAAAATGATTAAACCTGAAGCTAAGATTTTAATAATCCCTTTTGCAACGGACAATTCCAGGTATGAAAGTTGGAAGGCAAGTATTACACAAGCCTTTTCAATCATGGAGAATGTAAGTATTGAATTATTAAATGAAGACATTTCAGACAAAGAAATGAAAAAGTCTATAATGGAACATGATATTCTCTATTTTATAGGTGGAAAGCCAGAGAGGTTAATCCATGTAATTGAAGAAAAAGGACTTACCCCAATTATCAAAAACTTTCAAAGTTTAATCATTGGATATAGTGCAGGTTCATTAGCTTTCGGCCATGATTGCATAATCACAAAAGATAAAGACTATCCAGAAACGATAGTGATCAGGGGCTTAGGATTAGTGGGGTTTAGCGTTGAGGTCCATTACGAGGATAATATAGATGGAGAATTATTTCCCTTATCAAATGAACGAAAGATATATGCAATACCAAATGGAAGTGCAGTTTTCTGCAAGAACGGGGAACTATATAAAGGTATAAATGATATCTATTCCTTTCAAAATATGAAAAAGGAAATAGTGAATTCCAAAGTCTTGTAAAACTGGCAGGCGCATTATCCCAATTGGAGCAAGGTCGCATGACGCTAAGGATAGAGAAAAGGAGACTGCAATGAAAGTATATTTAATGATCTTCATTACATCAATAAAAGAACAAGAAAAGAATAGGTTACTGATGAAAACATTTGAATCTGATATTCGTCCTGTTACAGGGGATATAATCGATGATCCGGGGTTCGATCCACGATTTCATAATGGATATGAGGTTGTAAAGGTTACGATAAATTATGCTTCGAATGAATGTTTGGTATCCCTGCACCCGCTTGCGATCGAAATCGAGGAAATCAGGATGGAAACTTATTTGGAGAAACTGGAAGCACACGGTTGGCGTGCTGTCTCAAAAGAGGAATTGAAAAGTATATAAAAATGATATAAGGAGTATGAAAATGGAAAAATACTCGACAACCACTTTAAAGATGATTAGAAATTTTGATGTAATGCCTGAAAGGGTATTTGTTGCATGGGTGGACCCCGGGATGATGAGAAAATGGCTTTTTACATTGGAGGGGACAAATAAAGTGACACAAAATGATCCTCAAGTGGGGGGAACTTGGGAGATTATTGATCATCGCGATGGAAAAGATTATCGGGCGATAGGGGAGTACCTTGAAATGGACCGTCCCAATAAATTAGAGTTCACTTTTAAAATGCCGCAATTCAGTGAAGCGGCAGATACAATTACGGTTGAGCTGAAAGAACTTCAAAAGGGCTGTGAAATGACATTTTCACAAAACATCACCGTTCCTCATGAAGAAAATTGGACACAATCCGATATTGAAAAAGCACTCGGAGAGTATCACGATGGATCTGAACACGGCTGGAATTTAATGTTTATGGGACTGAAAGAATTGGTTGAAACTGGACAAGTCAGCTATAAAGGCTAATAGTCGTTGGCCATAGTTTTTAGACAATAGGAAATCGAATCGCATCCCGAACCCTGAAGGTTGGAATGGATTGAAGAATTTGCGATACTCCTGCCGAAAAACTGGCTAGCCGAGGAGGCTTGGCAGACAGTCGGCGGAAAGGGAGCGGATTTCTGAAATCGACTGGAATGTTTTCGAACTCAATTAACGAGTTTGTGCTAATAGCCGTGTGCCAATGAAAAGCTCTCCAAATTAACTGGAGGGCTTTTCGGAATGTAGTTTGATATATTGACAATCTCCTTTTAATTGGTAATATTTACTTTATTATTACATATGCGATTTTTAATAGAAGGCGGTTTAATTATGGATGGGAAAAACAGTTACGACGAGTTTCATAAACTGATAGAAAGTGGGCATTATCGCAAATTGGTCATGTTATTATGACTAACTTTATGTACATATTTTGTTTATTAGTATGGGGTCTTAATTTTATTGCCGTTAAGATTCAGGGTACACCTGTGAGTTTAGAATTATCTTTAACCTATCGTTTAGGTTTGACGGCCATCCTATTTTTCATTTTATTGTGCATGCTTAGACCTAAAGGAAAACCTAAGAAAAAGGATGTTCCATTCATTATTGTGTTTGGGATTTGTAATTTTGCTTTAAGCTATTTATGCCTTTATTACGCCACTATCTTAAGTTCAGCAGCAATGGTTACGTTAATTTTTTCATTGAAAGTCATTTTAACGCCCATTGCCCTTCGTGTTTTTTTGAAGGAACCATTGCATTCACGTATCTTAATTGGCGGGATAATTGGTGTGCTGGCTGTATGTATTGTTATTTATCCGAGTTTACATGATATTCATGGGTTCAATGATATAAAGGGCATCATGATGGCTGTTCTTGGTACCATCCTCACTGCATTGGGCGATGCAAGCTCTGCTAGAAATGCCAGGGAGAAAGTGAACCCAATCTATGCCAATGTACTTGGATTTGCAGCAGGAGGAATTCTTTTGGCGGCCATTGTATTCATCCAAGGACAAGCAGTCACTATACCGACATCCATTACATATTTATCTGCTTTGTTCTATTTAACTATATTCGCTTCCTTTGGAGCATGGCTATTTTACCTCAAGCTTGTAGAAAAGATAGGCGGGGCGAAAAGTGGATACATGGTTGCCCTTTTTCCGGCAATTGGAGGTATAGCTTCAGTGATGATTGGTGAATCAGATCCAACCATTTTCTTGGGAGCTGGCTGTCTTTTCAGTTGTTTAGGTGCGGCGATTGCATTAGGTTTTGGCATGAATATTGGTAAAAGTAATTTGAAAGAAGAAATGTAATTCGATTTACAGAGAGGGATGGGACAATGGAAAGTAAATGGCCAACTGAAATGAAAGTAGCGCAGATCCGGGTTGCACGTCCTACTGATCAACTAAAAAAGGTAGTAAACTTCTATTGTGAAGGATTAGGTTTGAAAAAAATCGGTTCTTTTGAAGGGCACGAGGGATATGACGGCATCATGATCGGACTTCCGGATTCCAGCTATCATCTGGAGTTTACCCAACATAATGATGGCAGTCCTTGTCCTGCCCCATCAAAAGATAATCTGCTTGTCTTTTATATTCCTGAACGTAAAAACATTGAGGAAATCACGAATAGGTTGAAAGGTATGGGCTATGAAGCGGTTTCTCCGGAGAATCCATATTGGGAAAAGTCAGGTGTTACCGTTGAAGATCCGGATGGTTGGAGAATTGTATTGATGAATTCGCCCGGCATAGGAAATTAAATTTCACACAGAAAACGACCGAAAAGCACCATGCTTTTCGGTCGTTTTGGTGTTATGAGGACATCGTGATCCCCCCATTGATATGAATGCACTGTCCTGTTATATAAGCACCTTCATCAGATGCTAGCAGCACATAGGCGCCCGCATGATCTGCCGGCTGCCCAGGGCGGCCAAGCTGTGCCTCTGTACCGAACTCGGCAACGGATTGTTCGTCGAACGTCGCCGGGATCAGCGGAGTCCAAGCATTCAGCTTTTTTTGTGCCATTTTATGGAGGGAATGTAAGACAGAAAAGATCAATATAAAATAAACTCACGAGTAAAAGCGTGAAACTCACGAGTAAATCGGCTAAACTCACGAGTAAATGGCTAAAATTCACGAGTAAACGCCGATTCGACAAATAAATGCGTGAAAATTCACGAGTATATGCCCCAATCCCACCATAATAGCCCGAAACTTACTTGAAATGCTCCAAAACTGGTTTGTTTCAATACAATTGGCTGTATAAAGGTGTAAAGGAGATTGAAGAAGGCAATGATTTTCCTTTCGTAAGCAGTTATTGGTTTTGGCGGATTTTGTTTATCGTAATCAGTTTATTCATCATTTTTAGACTGTAAATTCATTCTTTCGCTAAAAAACCCCAATTTTTGTAATGATTTATTTAGCCTTGGACATACTTAATGAAGATATCAATAAGTAATATTTAATTAAGGAGGAAACCCAATGGCTAACGAAAATATCCAAATGAAAATGGAACATATTTGGCAGGATACATGTGGATCATGGGAAAATTGTACGGAAACCACAATTCAGTCATTTTTGGCAAAATCTGAAGAAAGCAATATTGACCCGCAATATTGCATGAGCTGGGTGGAACAACATAAAGCCCAAATACCTGAATGGGATGCCATTTCAAAAGTATCGCTCGACTGGGTTAATCAACATACCTCAACGGGTTCACCCATTTCAATCAAG
Organism: Peribacillus sp. P4_D6; assembly: GCF_056401795.1. NCBI lineage: Bacteria > Bacillati > Bacillota > Bacilli > Caryophanales > Bacillaceae > Peribacillus > Peribacillus sp. P4_D6. The sequence continues at coordinate 1,425 of NZ_JBFUIQ010000103.1, read as the reverse complement.
GATGATTATTGAAAGGATATATTCTTTCTGCTTATGACTGGTTCGAACTCTACTATGGTTAAGAGGTGAAGATAGTTGCTAAATAATGAGGAACAAAACGGTCAAACAAATCGTCGGGATCCAGATTACAGAGTTAATGAGTGGGATGAAATGAATGGTGAAGAAGATAAATTTGTACAATCAGCCATCCAAGAGGAATTCAATAATCCGGTAATCGAAGAAACAATCTTGAAGTTCAATAAAATAGCGAATGAAGAAGAAAAGGAAACTTGATTTTAGACGCCCCTATAGGGCGTTTTTTTTTGAGAAGGCTCTTTTCGTAAAGGTTGTTGTTTTTAAAACGAAACTATCTAAGGTTGATTGGAGCGGAAGTGCGAGACTCCTGCGGGCTCACCGCCCGCATCAAGGAAAGCGAGCATCTGGAGGGGAAATCAACCACACCTCACTACTTGGTAAATAGCAACAGAGTATGTGAAAACAGCCTTTGAGAAAGACGAAGGAGCCGTTAATAAATGATTATGCAAAAGAACATATCTTTACTTTTTAGATTTATAAAATACAAATAAAGGGAAATGGCATCTTAGTATCGTATAAAGCATAGTATAAATCGTTTTTATTAATAATGTTGGCAATGGGAGTGAAGATCATGGAAGCAGCGGTAGAACGAATTTTTTCTAATGAATTGGTGAAATTGGCGGGGGATTTTTTTCAAGTGAATGCTGGGAATCCGGTTAAACTTGGAGATGCAGAGAACTACGTATTTGAGGTTTACAGGGATGGAACGCCATATATCTTAAGAATGACCCATCAATCACATCGTACAAAAGATCAAGTGCTTGCTGAGCTAAAGTGGATTGAGCATTTACAGAATAATGGGAGTGAAATTCCTAAAGTTCTCTTTTCGAAAGAAAAGAATTTAGTTGAAATTGTAAAGGGCTCGGATGGTACGGAATTTTATTGTTGCCTGTTTGAAAAAGCTCCTGGTGTTAGGATGAAAGTCACTGATGAAAATTTCGATGGACCTTTATTTTTTGAATGGGGAAGAACCATTGGCCAAATGCATAAACAAACAAAAAGTTATAAGCCTGAAGCGAAATATAAACGGCTGGATTGGTACGAAGAGGAATTATTGAATGTCCAGCTCTATCAATCCGATGTACCGGAGCTAGTGATACGCCAACAAGAAATAATCAACAAGCATTTAAATGCCCTTTCCGTTCATCAAGATAATTTTGGCTTGATTCATTCTGATATACATAACGGCAATTTCCATTATCATGAGGGGCGGATTCACGTTTTTGACTTTGATGACTGTTCTTATCACTGGTTTGCCAGCGATTTGGCGATCCCTCTGTACTATCTGATGTGGAGTTTGGAACGTGAAGGGATAAAAGGGCTCGATGAATATGCTGCCAAGTTCATGAG
>NZ_JBFUIQ010000102.1:0-13980 GCF_056401795.1 Peribacillus sp. P4_D6 | reverse complement strand
AGCTGCCGAAGGATATTCTTGGATTTTGGCAGATGTACCACTCCAGCAGCCAAGAACCCACCGATCAAACCTCCGATATGCCCTGCATTGTCAATTCCCGAAACGCTGAAACCATATATTAAGTTAATGATGATCAACACGATCACCGATGAGCCCATCGAGCGCATGAATAATTTCGGATAGACGATGCCAAAGTACAAAAGTGCCCCAAAACAGCCAAAAATGGCTCCGCTCGCTCCTGCGGAAAGATTCGGGGTCATGATGAAGCTGCCTAGAGTTCCAGCGAAACCAGCGAATATATAGATGAAAAGGAACCTGGCATTACCGTAAATCCTTTCAACTTCAGCACCAATCAAATACAGCGAAAATGTATTCATCAGTAAATGAATGAACCCAATATGGACGATCATCGGTGTAAAGAACCGCCACCATTCCCCTTGGATGATATAAGGGGAAAATTTAGCGCCAAACTCAATCAAAGTCTTGGAATTGGTGCTGCCCCCATTAAACTCCATCAAGATGAACACTGCTATTTGTACCGCCATGAATATATATGTAAAGAATGGCTTATTGGCATTTTGAAATACCTTCTGCTCGGCCTTAGCCTTTTTGACTGACTCCGAGATGGCGTTCTTCTTTACTTCAAGAACCTTTTCCTCATCTATTTCATTTTCCTCAAGAACTTGAATTGAAAGTGGTTTTTTCAAAACATGTTCAAGGTTTTGCAACGAATCATGAAAGTTCTCACAAGTTAGAAGGAACGTGTTGACATCCGTCTTTTTAAAGGAGGCCACCCGTGAACTAAAGTCATGATCATCGACCGGGGCGAATTTACTAACATAGATACTTAATATGTTTATGGGCTTTTTATATAATTTCCTTCTGATTCTTTCCCCATTCTGCAATGTTCGCTCGATATCGCGTTTCAGCCAATTAGCCCAATCCAAATCATGGCGGATGAGTCTTATGACTGGAAACTCCTTATTCTTATCGCTCTCAAGCCAAATCTCCTGATGGTTTTCCGTGACTGTGATCATTCGATAATCGTAATGGGCAGACAACTCCCTTATGGTTTCCCAAAAAAAATAATCCTCTTTAAATCCCAATGCCTTCCCCACTTTCCAATGAAACTTAAGCTTCTAAAATTCCTTTTCTTTAATTAAAACTATAGACGAAATCATGTAAAAAGTAAAAAAGGAGACTGTTTTCCCGCTCCTAAAAATAAAAAAAGGAACCCTCGGTCAGGTTCCCTTTTCAAGATGCCGGCATCCTCATTTGGTCTGAGTGAACATGCTTTGCATCATTTTATCCCTGAACATTGGCATATCCAAGGATTTAGTCACTAGAAATCTTCTCAGTATGCCGTTTGACAGCACAACATTAATCAAGCGGTACCGGTTCTTGTAACCTGCATAAACAGCTAAACCAACCAAGAAGATCTGAATAATTAATCGAAGCATAACAATCCCTCCTATCAATAGTGTGATACAGGATAGGATTTTTATGAGCTAAAAGTGATAATTAATGAACTTCTTCTTAATGGGCGTACGTGCGTATAACCTTGGATGGGGTAATGAGTTTGCCCACCGCTAGATCATGTACCTCTATCGGGAGTTCATCCATTAATTGGAGCTCGTATGTAAGGGCCAATGTATCTCCTCGGTAATTAGATAGGAAACGGTCATAATAACCCCCTCCAAAGCCTAGGCGATACCCTTCCTTGGTAAAAGCAAGGCCGGGTACGATCAATGCGTCCAATTCCTCTTTGCTGGCCTTAGCTGTTTCAGCCACTGGTTCCAGCAATCCGTAATAAACAGACTCGAGCTGATTGAAGGACGAAATTTTTTTGAATTCCATTGTCTTTTTTTCGGGATCACATTTTGGTACAGCCACTACTTTTCCTTCGCTCCATGCTTGTTCGATGATCCGTACCGTTGGGACTTCAGGCGGAATGGAGATGGTGATGCCAATGGTATCAGCATTTTTCCATTCTTCCAAAGCAAATAAGTTTTCAGCGATTCTGGTGGATAGTTCTTCATGTTCCTCTTTAGTCAGCTGCATTAAACGGGACCTAACTTCTTGACGGAGCTTATTCTTGTTTTCTCTCATCTCTTCCGACTCCTTTATTCTACTTCTATCATTATCTCATAATATTTGTCCATTTACGAAAATACGGTGTCGGAAATCGCCGAATCATTCGTGCATTCTGGTGAATATATTCACTAAAGGAAAGAGAGAAAAGAGGGAAAAGAGGGACTTAAAAAAATGCATAAAAAAAACAACAGGAAAAATCCTGTTGCTTACTTTGTTTCACGGTGAGTCGTGCTGCGTTTTTCTCTTGAGCAGTATTTTTTAAGCTCAAGACGGTCTGGATTGTTACGTTTATTTTTTTTAGAAATATAGTTACGGTCTCCACATTCAGTGCAAGCTAATGTAATATTTACGCGCATTGTGTATTTCCCTCCAAACATATTGACATTTTCACATAGGACTTTTCTATAATATCATTATTCAATGCGAATTGCTAGTATGTTTTTCGGGAAATCCAACATTACTTTTTCGTATTCTTAATTGTTTACGTTTTGCATCGTCAGGAGGAGTTGATTATTTATAACTTTCGCTTCTTCTTTCGTATCAGCATGAATGACCCAAGCCACAGCTTCCACACATTCTTTCGGTAAGATTTCCGTTTCTAGCGTAAACACACTGGTAACTTCCCCTTTGGCGAGCGGTGAATAAGCCAGGAGACCTTCTTTCAATGATTTGAAGCATCCTTCTTGATAAAGGCTTCCCTTACCTTGGATGCAATATTGAGAGATGCTTTTCCCTTTCACCAATCCACCCAATAAGGCAATCGATTGAGGGGCTACATGTAAAATCGCCCGTTCATTCGGACTGTAAAAAGCCACCGCCTGCCTTTCGAAAGCGTTTTCATAGTGGAAAAACACTTTTGGGCGCTTGGTCTCGAATGAGGTATTCCTGATCGTGAACTTCGAAAAGGTCACCTGCCCTTGGGTATACGTCTGTGAAAGTGTCCGGATCTCTCCATTAGGATGACTCATCATATCCTCCTCAGGATACCAATCAAAACTCTCATCCATCCATAATCCAGCCTTTAATCCCTTACGAAATAATTCCTGGTTATCCTGTGGCATATACGCGAATAGCGAATTCATATAATCATCCCTTCCCCTTCTTTTATCTTTATATAACTTATCATTAGGCGCTGACAGTGAAACTATCCACTTTAAATTCTGCACACCGTTTTCTTATAGGATCATTAATTTTTAATAATTCAAAATATTTCGTTTTTTCTATTTATTCTATCTTTATGTTAGCACTGAATTGGCTGATGGACAATAAACACATTTTGTCGAATTTTATGTACGTTATCTTTCAAAGGTTTTTTTCCCATTTTCATGCCTAATTTTTTTCCATCAACGACGGTCACATCGCTTTTCGACAATATTTGAAAAAAAACAGACAATAAATGAAGTTTACTGCCTACTTCCGAAAATATAAAAATATGAAAATCCCCAATTTTTTTCGAATATGTTTAAACTATAAGTATATTGTCGAAAATTATCTTCTGAGGTGAAAACATGGAAACACTTATCGTCCTTCTCATCATTTCCTTTTTCGGTAAGGCTGTTTTCACATACTTTGTTGCTATTTACCAGGTAGTGGGTTGTGGTTGATTTCCCCTCAAGATGCTCGCTTTCCGCGGGGCGGGCGGTGAGCCTCCTCGGCGTAAACGCCTGTGGGGTCTCACCTCTCCCGCTGCTCCCGCAGGAGTCTCGCACTTCCGCTCCAATCAACCTWAAATAGTTTCGTTTAAAAACAACAATCTTTACGAAAAGAGCCTTCGGTAAAGATAAAGTTGCCAAATTAGAAGAAGATTTAGAACAGATGACACTAACGTATATGCAGGATATCTACCAATTAAAGAAGAAGGTGAAGATTCTTGAAGAGGAATTCGTTATCCAGGACGACCCTGTTCCCTCTGTAAAGGATCAATCAACTGTCACTTCCAATGATATCGAACCCATACATGAGATTCTAAAAAGCCAGGTTCTATCTTTATATAGTCAAGGTCTCACTTTAGACCAGATCGCTAGACAATCCTCGTTAACGAAGGAACAAACCATTTCAGTGATCGAGCAGCAAAGATTGCGGGGTGAATGAACATGAATAAAGCAAGACTGCAAGGTCTTTCCGCCGGCATCATTTTTACAACAACAATCTTTGCTGCCTTTTATTATGGCACCGGATCATTCGAAGACACCACCCCTACTGCGGAGGAGGCTAAAGAGACCTTCCAACCAAAGGATCCGGATATGGATTCAATGGAGAAAGAGGCTTCAAAAAAAAATCCCTCCATCGTCACCTATACAATTAAAGTGAAAACGAATATGACCGCAACCGAAATTGCCGATAGCCTTTCCAAGGAAAAAATCATCAATGATGCTGCTGAATTTGAAGCTTACATGAATGACCGGGATTTCTCGAAAAAAATACAAATCGGCGAATTTGTTGTTACGAATAATATGACATATAGACAATTGGCCAATACTTTGACCCATTAATGAATAAGAGAGACTTTTAAATGGACCATGTCCGAGAAAAAGCCTCTCTTTTTTCAATTAGGATAGGTTCATTCATTCCTGCTGATATATCTCCCTCTTACAAGGAAGTAAATATTCTCTGCGATATTCGTTGTATGGTCAGCCGTTCTTTCTAAATAACGGGCAATTAAAGAAAGTTGTGTGATCTGCTGAAGGTTTTTTTCATCTGAAAGTCGAAGGAGACTTCGAATCATCTCTCCATAAAAGCGATCGACCTCATCATCCATTTCAATGATTTCCCTTGAAAGAACAACATCTTCCTTCTCGAATGCATCTATCGAAAGTTCAATCATCTTTAATGTAATATCATGCATCTGCTTTAATGGTGTTAAAGGCAGAATAAATGGCTGGTCACCGATTCGGATGGCTGATTTAGCGATATTCACGCCAAAGTCCGCCATCCTTTCAATATCTGAAGCTATTTTTATGGCAGCAATGATACGCCTTAAATCAATCGCAACCGGCTGCTGCTTAGCAATCAGCAAAATTGCAAAGTCATTAATTTCCTCTTCTAGTAAATCAGCTATTGTATCATCATCAATAACTTCAAGAGCCTCTTCAACATTCTTGTTTTCCAGTGCGGTAAATGATTTTGATATCGCAACTGAAGCTAAATTAGCCAACCTCACTATTTTCTCTTGCAATTCTTTTAATTGAAGCTCAAAATTTTCACGAACAACCATTGTCGCATCTCCTTTTCATTAGCCAAAACGTCCGGTAATATAATCTTCTGTTCTTTTATCATTCGGATTAGAGAAGATGGTGTTTGTATCAGAATATTCGATGACTTCCCCATTTAAGAAGAAGGCAGTTCTATCAGAGATACGCGCAGCCTGCTGCATATTATGGGTAACGATGATGATGCTGAAATCCTTTTTCAGTTCTTGAACCAGTTCTTCTATTTTCAAGGTGGATATCGGATCAAGGGCAGAAGTCGGTTCATCCATTAAAATGACATCTGGTTCGATTGCCAAACATCTGGCAATACAAAGGCGCTGTTGCTGTCCACCTGAAAGTCCATATGCATTTTCATGCAGACGGTCTTTTACCTCATCCCAAATGGCTGCTCCTTTTAAACTCTTTTCCACTATTTGATCAAGAATCTTTTTATTTTTGATACCGTGTATTTTTGGTCCGTATACAACATTTTCATAAATAGATTTAGGGAAGGGATTAGGCTTTTGGAAAACCATCCCAACCTGTGTCCTTAAATCTTCCACCTTATAGGACTGATCAAGGATATTTTTGTTCCTATATTTAATCTGGCCTGTCGTTTTCACATCCGGAACTAGCTCAATCATTCGGTTCAATGTTTTGATGTATGTGGATTTCCCACATCCTGAAGGCCCGATAATGGCAGTCACTTCATTTTGATACATATCCAGGTTAATATTTTTTAAAGCATGGTTTTCTCCATACCATAAATTGAGATCTGACGTTTCATACACCGTTTCTTTTAAGAAAACGGAATCTGCATTTGCATTTTCTATTCCAACTGTTGGAGCCTTTTTGGGTCCCGTTAATGTCATATTCATTCTTTCCTTCCTCCAATCAGTATCTTTTCTGGAATTTGTTACGGATTATGACAGCTATCGAATTCATTAAAATTAACAGAGCAAGTAAAACGATGATACCTGCAGCCGCAACCTGCTGAAATTCTTCCTGTGGCCGGGATGTCCAGTTATAGATTTGCATCGGTAGCACCGTAAATGTATCCATGACCGATTGCGGTAAAAAGGCGATGAACAACGGGATACCAACCACCACTAATGGTGCCGTTTCCCCAATCGCCCGGGATAAAGCGAGTATTCCACCTGTCAAAATACCAGGTATCGCAGCTGGAAGAACCACTTTCAAAATCGTCTGCCATTTCGTTGCACCCATTCCATAAGAAGCTTCCCTTAAATCACGCGGTACAGAACGTATGGCTTCCTGAGCTGCAACAATGATGACTGGCAAGACGAGTAGACTCATCGTCAAACCTGCTGCCAACACGGAGCGATCCAAGGCTAGAGCCCTAACGAAAACCGTCAAACCGAGCAATCCAAATACAATTGACGGAACACCTGCCAGGTTTGATATATTCAACTTTATAAAAGATGTGATCCAATTCTTTCGTGCATATTCCTCTAAATAAATCGCCGTTCCCACACCGAGAAGAAGGGAAACCGGGGTAACGACGGCCATTAACCATATCGAACCGATAAGAGCTGCCTTTACACCAGCCTCTTCCGGTCTCCTAGAAGCGAAATTCTGGAAGAAATCAAAATTTAAATGACCAATTCCTTGAGTCAATATCCGATAAAATAAGATGGCCAATACCAGAAGGCCAAATAAAGTTGCTAAGAAGAATAAGCCTTTACATATCGAGTTAACCGCCAGCCGAGTGGGCATTTTTTTTACAACATGATTTTTGTTTATCAGTTTCATGTTTTAATATTCCTCCCTGAACTTGCGGGAGATGAACTGCGCCAATAAATTCATAATAAGCGTAAAGACGAACAGTGTCATTCCAACCGCATATATGCTGTAGTAAATCGTTGTCCCATACCCTGCGTCTCCAGTACTCACCTGTACGATATAGGCAGTCATCGTTTGAATAGAATTTGTGACGTCCATACTCATACTTGGAGTCGATCCACCTGCGACACTTACGATCATGGTCTCTCCAATAGCTCTGGATAAAGCCAGGACAATTGAAGCAACGATACCGGACATAGCCGCTGGTAATACCACTTTAATCGTCGTTTCCAGCTTTGTAGCACCAAGAGCATACGCACCTTCACGAATCGATTTCGGTACTGAGACAAGTGCATCTTCCGATAAAGAGGCAATCATCGGCATGATCATGATTCCTACCACAATCCCAGGACTTAAAGCATTGAACATGTCAAGGGAAGGGAATATATCCCGCAATACTGGCGTTACAAAGGTTAAGGCAAAGAAGCCGTAAACGATAGTAGGGATTCCAGCTAAAACTTCTAAAATCGGCTTAATGATTCTCCGTGTTTTCTCAGATGCATATTCACTCAAGAAAATGGCGGTTGCAAGACCTATCGGAACTGCAACTATCGCCGCTATTACCGTTACCTTTAATGTTCCAACAACAAGTGGCATAACCCCAAAGGAAGGCGTGGATGCAAAGGGTAACCATTTATGTCCTGTTAAAAACTCCACGATGGACACTTTCTCAAAAAATATAAAAGTTTCAAAAATCAACGTAAGGACTATCCCAATGGTTATAAATACAGAAATCACTGCTGTAAGGAACAACAGCTTAGGAATGATTTTCTCTATATTCCATCTTTTTTTGCTTTTTTTTTCTAGAATCAATCGCTGTACAGAATAGGTATCTGTTTGTTTCGGTTCCAACATGTATCCTCCATTCAGACACGCAATATTAAGGGGCTACCCAATCCCTCTATTTATAAGAAGAGATTGGGCAGCCTGTTAAATAGATTATTTTTTTAGTTCATTCAATTTTTCAAGATCCTTCTTGTACTCTTCTTCAGGTAAGCTGACGTAGCCTACTTCTTCAGAAAGCTCTCCAGCATTTTCAATGACGAATTGAGTATAATCAGCCACTTGTTCCTTTTCAGCTACACTTTTATTGGATACATATGTGTACAGAGGACGAGACAGTGGTGCATACTCTCCGCTTTTAATCGTTTCATGGGTAGGCTCAACAGCACCCTTACCATTATCAATGGATACAACTTTTAATTTATCCTTATTTTCTGCATAGTAAGCAAATCCGAAGAAACCAATCGCATTTTTGTCACCTTCGACCCCTTGTACAAGAACGTTATCATCTTCAGAAAGAGTCGCATTTTCGACCATTGGTTTTTCCTCTAAAATAACTTCGTTGAAATAATCGTATGTGCCAGAATCAGTTCCCGGAGAGTAAAATTTAATTTCTTCCTTCGGCCATTCCGGACGTATATCAGACCATTTCTTCACTGAGCCATTGTCAACCCAAAGCTTTTTTAGTTCGTCAACTGTCATTTTATCGATGAACTCATTATCTTTATTGACAACGATAGAAATTCCATCAAACGCAAGTTTCATTTCTGTATACTTAACTCCCTTTTCATCAAGTAACGCACTTTCTTCGTCTTTGACTGGTCGGGACGCATTACTTAGATCAGTTTCACCAGCGATGAATTTTTTAAATCCGCCACCTGTTCCCGATGATCCTACAGATACTTTAACATCAGGTTGTTCGGCCATATATTCTTCAGCAACTGCCTCCATGATTGGAAACACAGTCGATGAACCATCCATAATCACTTCGCCCTTGAGTTGATCTGAAGCCGCTTCATTTCCTTTACCGCTGTTTGAAGTATCATTAGATCCACATCCAGCTGCCACTGCGATTACTCCACCCATTACTGCGGTCATAGCCATAAATTTGAAACGTCTCATTTGTAAATCCCCCTAAGAATTTTATATGAATATTTTGTCCTACTCTCACATCATACGTTTAGACTGTAAATTCCGTTTAAAGCAATTGTAAATGTTCAGTAAATATTTGTGTTTATATTGTAAAGGTAGTCAAAGTCTTTTAATCACTCTCTTATTTTGTGCCCAAGGGGTATTTACATGTGCGGGAAATTACTCCAACTGAAGTGATTATAAATCTCTTTCATAAGGGGAAAGTGCAAAGCTCGAGGCATACTGATAGCATCACTGAGCAATTTTATGACAAAAAAAACACGTTTCCGGTTTTACCCAAAAACGTGTTTTTAACCTTTTATTATTCATTTTCCTGGCTTTTTCTAACTTCAGCCTGGTCCTTTTGAACGTCTTTACCATTCTCCACCTTCAAATCAGTCGAGGTTTCGGTATTTTCCTTCTTAGCCCGTTCTTTTTTCAGTTCGAAATAAGTATCCATGATTTCTTCACCTATCTCTTTACTCATGCTATGGCCTGAATGTCCTTGGTATGCCCACGGCACAACGACCGCAAAAGCGACCTCAGGATTTTTAGCTGGGGCATAACCCACAAGCGTGATGTTCATCGTTTCTTGGGGCTCGCTATAATCCAACCGGTTCGGGCCGTCATAGAATGCTTCCGCCGTCCCGGTTTTAGCTGCCACTGTATACGGTTTATTCCCAAAATACTTATAAGCCGTTCCGCCTTGTTCCATTGCAACTTTATCGAAACCGCTCTGAACACGTTCAATCCACTCTTCCTTCATATCAAGACGATTAAGGACAGTCGGTGAAACGTCTTCGGCAACAGGTCCCAATTGCTCATTATTATCAACAGGATCACGGATTTCCTTAACCATATGCGGCTTCATGCGGTTACCGCCATTTGCGATGGCTGAAACATATTGCGCGAGCTGCATTGGTGTGTACGTATCATACTGTCCGATAGCAAGGTCAAGCAGCTTACCTGGAGATGTTTCGGAACCTTTGAACCCGCTCATTTCATTCGGGAGATCAATCCCTGTACGGACTCCCAAGCCAAACTGGGCAAATGAATTCCGCATGGTCGAAAAGGCGCTAGAACTAATATTCAATGGCTCATTCGGCACATAATGCGCACCTGCAATATTAATGGCCGTCCTGAACATATAGACGTTCGAAGATACTTTCAATGCGGTCAAATCATTAATGTTCCCGAAGTTACTATATGAACCTTTGGGTTTTGTTCCCTTGATCTTGAGCTTTGTATCATAAAAGTACGTACCCGGCTGGATCGCACCTTGCTGATAACCGGTTAAAACGGTAGCACCTTTGACCGCAGAACCCATTGTATAGGAAGTCGTGATATTGCCTAATGCGAAGTCCTCAATCGAGGATTTCCCTGTTTTTGGATCCTTCTCATATTTCTTGCCAGCCATCGTTAATACTTCCCCTGTATCGGGATCCATCATGACGACAAAGGCCCTGTCCAAGAATTTGGTGTTACCCATTTTTTTCTTGGCAATCAATTGCTTTTCAATGATTTCCTCTGTTGCAAGCTGTAAATCCATATCAACTGTCAATATAAGATCTTTTCCTCGCGAACCTTCGGTAACCACTTCGGAATCGACGACATTTCCTGATTTATCGGTCACATTCCTTACTTTCGCTTTCTGCCCTTGGAGGATATCTTCATATTGCGCCTCAATATAGCTCTTTCCTACACGGTCATTCCGGCTGTAATCACGTGCGAGGTAGTAGTTCAGGCTTTCACTAGGCAACCCTTCTTCAGATGAGGAGACTTTACCCAATACAGATTTAAGTGTTTTATTATATGTATAAAAACGATCCCAATCTGTAGATATATCGACCCCTGGGAGCGAATCAAGGTTTTCACTCACCTTGGCGAATTCTTCTTTTGTTACTTTCTTGTTTTTCACAATTTGCGGGGTAAGGGCATATCCGCTTGCAAATTCCCTGTAGATGGCAAGGACTTCCAGATCATTTTCCGAAAGCTTTGTTTCTTCATCAGTAATCCGATCAAGCTGAAGCTTATACAAATCACTTTCTTCCATCTCGCCCTCTTCCACTTTTTTCCGTTCTTTATCGGTAATCTTTTTCTCGGCCAGCTTTGGATTCTTCAAAATCCAAAAATCCTTTTTATCGCGCTCAGTCACTTTGTTTGGTTCCTTTTCGATCAACTTCGCGAGTTTCTCAGCCGTTTCCACCATTTCTGTTTGTTTCGTACCTTGCTTTCGTGTATATGTAATTGCATCCAGTGGTTGGTTATCGACCATCAATTTTAAATTCCGGTCATACATTTTCCCACGGGGCACCGAATTATTCACGGTCACTTCCTCTGTTCTTTCAATCTCACGCCGGTAATCATCACCATAAACAATCTGTACAACACCCAAGCGTAAAATTAAAGCGGAAAACAAAACAAACACTAAAAAGAAAAGAATATTCAATCTGAAAGGCACATGCGTCTTTTTCTTTTTCTTTTTATTCACACTAAGCCACACATCCTTTTTACATAGTCATAATAGATCCTATACTATTCTATAGAACATTTGTCTTTTTTTCTACCTTAGTGTTCTAGAAATATTAAACATCTAACGAACTTTACATAAAAAGTGACTTACGGCTCATAAATCCTACAACCGTAAGTCATGTATATTGAAAAGAGGCCTCTAAGGCCTCTTTTCAATCTTGGTCAATGATATCGATTTTCCGTACAAACCAATATATCACGGTATGCCCTGCCCCGACGATTAACAGATAAACCGGCAGTAATTGCTTTAGGTCGAATAACATGACGGAAAGTATGAACCCTGATATGGATACAATCCTTCCAATATGAACGAACAATTCCCGGACAACGATATATTCAATCCTCATTTCCGCTGCTTTCCAAGCCCGGCCTATAATATCATAAGTCAGAGATATATATGGGACCAAAAGAATTGGATATGCGGTAGCGACAATTGCCCCATAAATGAGAAGCTTCCCGAATGTGATATCAAATGCAATCAATAAGACCCCTGCATACAACAGGATTCCTCCAATAAGTATCGCCTTTTTGCGCATCGGCTGTTTTATATATCGTGAAGCAAAAAAATACGCAACGAATGATATGGCCGAATTTAACAGACCATAGCTCCCTAAGGCAAGTTCACTATCCGTCTGAATGAAAACGGTAATCGAAATGATGAACATGAATGTGCCCTCTCGTATCCCTTGAAAAAAGTGAGCACGAGTGATCAAGAGCCAATTCCGATTATTTTTCCGTTCCTGCAATATCCTAAAGAAGCAGTACCTGCCATGAGCCGGACGTCTTTTTAACGAAAAGCTAAGAAAAACCGCAATGGAAAACAATAGCAAAGACAGCCCGAATACAATGGAATATCCCGTGAATTTCTCAAGCCTCGAAATGATGAACCCTGAAAGAATCGGGCCGACCATTCCCCCAATGGATGATAAAATCCCTAAAAATCCATTGAAGAAATCCCTGGTTTCCGGTTCAGTTATTTCAAAAGTCAAGACATTATAGGCAAGCCAATAAAACCCATAACCGATTCCTAACAGCCCACCAAGCAACCAAAGGAAATCCGTTGCCCGTGTGCCGACCAATAAGACCGATAAATAAAACAGGGCCAAAAAGATAACACCCAGTCGCAAAACAATGATTCGGTCAACCTTTTTCGCGAGCCTGCCGGCAAAGACAAAAGTAAGCGGTTGAAAAAGCACCACGGTTAGATTATATACGGCAATATCAACAATTTGACCGGATTGTTTCCACAAGTACACATTAACGAATGTATTGGATAAAGCAATACTTAGGCTGTACAGCCCGCCAATAAACAAAAGGAGGTGCAAGTCCTTCTTCCCGCCCGCTTCACCCAACCATCTCTCTAAAATACCCATTGTTTTAACTCTCCTTTAAATTCCACTCTAGTGTTTGAAAAAACAAAAGAATTTATGTAAAAAAAGGTAAAGAAAACTCTTCGACTGGCGACGACAGAGAAGTAGTTGCACTTATACTGTTTTCCTTAAAGCTCTCTCAAATAAAATCAAGAACAGTATAAAGAAAACTCTTCGATTGGCGAACCAGGATGGCGATGACAGAGAAGTAGTTGCACTTATACTGTTTTCCTTAAAGCTCTCTCAAATAAAATTAAGAACAGTATAAAGAAAACTCTTCGATTGGCGAAGACAGAGAAGCAGTTGCCCTTATACTGTTTTCCTTCTGAACTTGAACAGTAACAGTATAAAGAAAACTCTTCGACTGGCGACGACAGAGAAGTAGTTGCCCTTATACTGTTTTCCTTAAAATCTTTTCCCTTTAAAACAAGAACAGTATAAAGAAAACTCTTCGATTGGCGAAGACAGAGAAGTAGTTGCCCTTATACTGTTTTCCTTAAAAGCTCTCTCAAATAAAATCAAGAACAGTGTAAAGAAAACTCTTCGACTGGCGAGCCAGGATGGCGATGACAGAGAAGTAGTTGCCCTTATACTGTTTTCCTTAAAAGCTCTTTCAAATAAAATCAAGAACAGTGTAAAGAAAACTCTTCGATTGGCGAAGACAGAGAAGTAGTTGCCCTTATACTGTTTTCCTTAAAAGCTCTCTCAAATAAAATCAAGAACAGTATAAAGAAAACTCTTCGATTGGCGAACCAGGATGGCGATGACAGAGAAGTAGTTGCCCTTATACTGTTTTCCTTAAAAGCTCTTTCAAATAAAATCAAGAACAGTGTAAAGAAAACTCTTCGATTGGCGAACCAGGATGGCGATGACAGAGAAGTAGTTGCCCTTATACTGTTTTCCTTAAAGCTCTCTCAAATAAAATTAAGAACAGTATAAAGAAAACTCTTCGATTGGCGAAGACAGAGAAGCAGTTGCCCTTATACTGTTTTCCTTCTGAACTTGAACAGTAACAGTAT
>NZ_JBFUIQ010000101.1:0-14017 GCF_056401795.1 Peribacillus sp. P4_D6 | reverse complement strand
TGATAGAGCTGCATCGATTGCGACAATGGCCGTGTTCGATTTAGGTGATAGGCATAATTCGATCACTGAGTTGGCAAGTGGAATCCGGGCTTCAGGAAAACCGAGTCGTTCAGCGGCTTCGACTGCAGCGAGGGCCCTGGGGCCAGCCTGGGGATTGGCAAGAGCTATGTCTTCGTAAGCGATGACTACCAAGCGGCGGGCGATGCTTACAAGATCGCCGGCTTCGACTAAGCGACCCAAATAATGAAGGGCGGCATTCACATCACTGCCGCGAATTGATTTTTGGAAAGCGGACAGGACATCATAATGGGCATCTCCATCCTTGTCATGCGAGAAGCTTTTTTTCTGCATGCATTCCTCGGCAATTTGCAGATCTATATGAATGGTTCCGGACTCATCGGGTTCGGTGGAAATGACGGCGAGCTCAAGTGCGTTTAGGGCACTGCGGACATCTCCGTTCGAAGCAGTTGCGAAATGGGTAAGGGCATCAAGGCTGACCTCGGTTTCATATGCACCAAGTCCCCGCTCTTCATCATGAAGTGCCCGTTCCAGTGCTTTGGTTATATCATCGGTTACCAATGATTTGAGCTCGAAAATCTGGCACCGGCTTCTGATGGCCGGATTGATGGCGTGATAGGGATTGCTGGTCGTTGCACCGATCAGGGTGATCATTCCGTTTTCAAGATAAGGCAATAGGAAATCCTGCTTCGCCTTATCGAGCCGATGAACCTCATCAAGCAGCAAAATCACTTTACCGGACATTTTAGCTTCGGCTGCCACGATTTCCATATCCTTTTTATTATTGGTCACTGCGTTCAGCGTCCGGAACGCAAACTTCGTGCTTCCGGCAATCGCACTTGCGATCGATGTCTTGCCAATTCCCGGGGGACCATACAGGATCATGGAAGAAAGCTGCTTGGCTTTGACCATCCTTGCGATAATTTTTCCTTCACCGACCAGATGCTCCTGCCCGATGATCTCATCAATCGATCGAGGCCGCATCCGGAAAGCAAGCGGTTTAATATTCATTGCGCACCTCTCCTTTTTATATAAGGTATCACAACTGATGGGGGAAATGCGCTGATTATGCTATAAAAAGAGGGTGATTTCCTATTATGGCAGTCTCGAATAATTCGATCATGCCCCTCGAATGGTTTACATTACATTCTTTAATTCCACTTAACCTACCTCTCCAATTAGGATAATTTGACAAAGGAAGGGCGGGTGAATGCATTTCCGGCGGGAATATGCTATAATTTCAAAAGAATTTAGAAACGGATAAATAATTTGAGGTGTATATGTATGAAGATATCTACTAAAGGCCGTTATGGTTTGACGATCATGATCGAGCTTGCTAAACATTATGGAGAAGGCCCGAAGAGTTTGAAATCGATTGCCCAGACGCATAATTTGTCGGAGCATTATTTGGAGCAGTTGATTGCGCCGCTTCGCAATGCGGGATTGGTGAAGAGTGTCCGCGGTGCATATGGCGGGTATGTCCTGTCCAAAGATCCTCAGGAGATTACTTCGGGTGATGTCATTCGTGTATTGGAAGGGCCGATTACGCCTGTTGAGGGAATCGAGGATGAAGAGCCGGTGAAGCGTCAGCTTTGGATCAGGATTCGCGATGCCGTGAAGGATGTATTGGATAATACGACGCTTATGGATTTGGCGAGCTACAAGGATACGGGTGAAATCGATTCTTATATGTACTATATTTAATTGATCAGCAATGCGCCTATTATGTAGGCGCTTGCGTTTTTTAATGGAGGCGACAAAAAAGTGGACAGAATATATTTAGATCATGCTGCGACTTCACCGATGCATCCGAATGTGATCGATGTGATGATGAGGGTCATGAGCAATGATTTCGGAAATCCGTCGAGCATTCATGCTTTCGGACGGGAGGCGCGGCATGTTTTGGATGAGGCGCGTTCGAGTGTTGCAGCGAGCATCGGTGCTGGGCGGAATGAAATCATTTTCACGAGCGGCGGAACCGAGGCTGATAATACGGCGATCATTGGTGTTGCGAATGCTTATAAAGAACAAGGGAAGCACATCATTACGACGGAGATTGAGCACCATGCGGTCTTGCATACTTGCCAATACCTTGAGAAGTCTGGCTTTGAGGTCACATATTTACCTGTGAATGAGGCGGGGCTTATTTCAATTGCCGATTTAAAGGCGGCATTGAGGGACGACACGATTTTGGTTTCGGTCATGTTCGGCAATAATGAGGTGGGTACGATCCAGCCGATTGCTGAAATAGGGCAGGTGCTCAAAGGTCACCAAGCCATTTTCCATACGGATGCGGTTCAGGCATATGGTTTGATCTCTATCGATGTTCGTGAGCTGGGTGTGGATTTACTGAGTGTATCCGCGCATAAAATCAACGGTCCCAAGGGAATCGGCTTTCTTTACATTCGTGAAGGGTTGAAGCTGAATCCGCATTTATATGGCGGGGAACAAGAACGCAAGCGCCGTGCTGGTACGGAGAGTGTGCCGGCAATTGCCGGTTTTTCAGAAGCTGTTTCAATTGCACAGAGCACGATGGAAAAGAAAAAGGAGCAATACAAGCGCTTCAAAGACGTATTGCTTGCCGTCTTTGATGAGGCGGATGTACAATATGAAATTAACGGATCCATGGAACAGTCGCTGCCGCATTTGCTGAATGTTAGTTTTCCGGGTACGAATGTGGAATCGATGCTCGTAAATATGGACTTGGCAGGTGTTGCTGTATCGAGCGGATCCGCTTGTACTGCCGGGTCAATCGATCCGTCGCATGTGCTTGTGGCGATGTTCGGGAAAGATTCGGAGCGGACGAAGAATTCGATCCGTTTCAGCTTCGGTCTGAACAACACGGAAGAGGAAGTAAGGCAGGCGGCAGAAACCACCGTTAAAATCGTTAATAGATTAGTGAGAAGATAATTCTTACTTTAAATAAATGAGGTGACAGAATGAGAAAAGCACCACAGGACACCCGCGTCGTCGTGGGTATGTCAGGAGGCGTGGATTCTTCTGTGTCAGCCCTGCTATTGAAGAATCAAGGCTATGATGTGGTCGGGATTTTCATGAAGAACTGGGATGATACAGATGAAAACGGAGTCTGTACGGCAACCGAAGATTACAATGATGTAATTGCCGTTTGTAATCAAATCGGCATCCCTTATTATGCGGTCAATTTCGAGAAGCAGTATTGGGATAAAGTTTTCACTTATTTCCTGGATGAGTATAAAGCGGGCCGTACCCCGAATCCGGATGTAATGTGCAATAAGGAAATCAAGTTCAAGGCTTTTCTTGAACATGCGGTAAGCCTTGGTGCCGACTATGTGGCTACAGGTCATTACGCACAGGTTGAATACCGGGATGGCGAATACAAAATGCTGCGCGGTATCGATAATAATAAAGATCAAACGTACTTCTTGAACCAGCTTACTCAAGAACAGTTGGAAAAAGTCATGTTTCCGCTTGGACATATTGATAAGAAGGAAGTCCGTGAAATTGCGAAAGAAGCGGGTCTTGCCACGGCAACGAAAAAAGATTCTACAGGAATCTGTTTTATCGGTGAACGCAATTTCAAAGAGTTTTTAAGCAATTACCTCCCAGCTCAGCCGGGTGATATGGTCACGATGGATGGCAAGGTAATGGGCAAACATGACGGATTGATGTATTACACGATCGGTCAGCGTCACGGTCTGGGAATTGGCGGCAGCGGCGATCCTTGGTTTGTTGCGGGAAAAGACTTGAAGCGCAATGTATTGTATGTGTGTCAAGGCTTTGATAATGATGTGCTTTATTCCAATTCCCTTCGTGCAGTCAATGTCAGCTGGGTAGCGGAACATGCGCCTGCCGATGAATTCACATGCACGGCAAAATTCAGGTACCGTCAGGACGATAGCGGTGTTAAGGTGAAGGTCTTGGACAATGGTGATGTCGAAGTCATCTTTGACGAGCCAGTCCGCGCGATCACACCTGGACAAGCAGTCGTCTTCTATGATGGTGAAGTGTGCCTTGGCGGCGGTACGATTGATGAAGTATTTAAAAAAGGTGAAAAACTGACTTACGTAGGGTAAAATAATCATGTCCCCAGCTGTGTTTGCGGTTGGGGACTTCTTTTGGATTGCGGGTGACCGCCTGAATTCGACCACTGGCTTATGCTATACTTTTTAATATAAAAATGGAGTGTGAATGGATATGGATAAGAATCAACAAGGTATTGAATTTATGCAGCAAGGGAAATACGAAGAAGCGGCGAAAGTTTTTAATGAGGCGATCGAGGAAAACCCGAATGAGCCTGTTGCTTACATAAACTTTGGGAATGTATTGACTGCCGTGGGTGAAACGGATAAAGCGGTCAAGTTTTACAAAAAGGCGATCGAGCTGGATGAAAATGCAGCAGCGGCGTACTATTCATTAGGAAACTTATATTATGAATCCGATTCTAAACTGGTCGAAGCGAAGGATATGTTTGAAAAGGCCATCCGTCTAGGCTTGGATAACAGCGATGCTTACTTCATGCTTGGATTGACATTGATGGCATTGGATCAACCGAAATTGGCGATGCCTTATCTGCAGAGAACGGTGGAGCTGAGCCCTGAGGATGTTGATGCAAGATTCCAATATGCGTTATGTCTTGCAAATGCGGAATTGTATGATGAATTGATCAATCAACTGAATAAAGTTGTGGAACAGGATCCGGGCCATGCGGATGCTTATTATAATTTAGGTGTTGCGTTTGCAGGGTATCGTGAGGATGCGAAAGCCGCGATGGTTTATTTTGATAAGGCTTTGGAAGCACAGCCTGACCATATGCTTGCTGCGCACGGTAAGAAACTGATGGAAGAAATGAATGCTGAGTAAATAAAAAGCATATGCATGGAAAGGTGGGGAGAAGCGTTGAGCCAGCAAGATTCGTTGGATTTGTTTTCAGAAGAGAAAAAGTTCATGAAAGGCAGTCATTTAGTGACGATCTTTCATAATGAAGAAAATATGTACTCGGTTGTGAGAATTCGTGTGCATGAAACGAATCTGGATTATGAAGAGAAGGAAGCGGTCGTAACAGGTTATTTTCCAAGGATGCATGAGGATGAGATCTATATTTTTTATGGGGCCATGAAGGAACATCCGCGTTTTGGCCTTCAATTCCATGTAGAGCATTTTCGCAAGGATCTGCCTCAATCCAAGGAAGGCATCGTCAGTTATTTATCAGGTGACCTTTTCAAGGGCATTGGGAAAAAAACAGCCGAAAGCATTGTTGAGACACTGGGTGATAAGGCCATTTCAAAAATTCTGGCTCAGCCTTCGCTGCTTGATGATATCCCGAAGCTATCAGGGGAAAAGGCAAAAGGCCTCTATGATACATTAGTCGAGCATCAAGGTCTGGAGCAGGTGATGATCGCCTTGAATCAATATGGCTTCGGTCCGCAGCTGTCGATGAAAATCTATCAAATGTATAAGCAGGATACGATCACGATGGTTCAGGGTAATCCGTATAAGCTCGTAGAGGATATTGAAGGGATTGGGTTTGGACGGGCGGATGAGCTTGGGCATCAGCTGGGCATTTCCGGCAGCCACCCCGACCGAATCAAGGCTGCGTGCTTGTATACGCTTGAATCCCAATGCCTCCAGGACGGAAATATATACATAGAAGCCGAGCAGCTCTTGGAAGCGGTCAAACGGCTGCTGGAGGAAAATAAACGGGATCGCATTGAGTTCACCAACATTTCCTCGGAAATAATCGAATTGACGCAAGAGGGGAAAATCGTTGTCGAGGATCAACGAATTTATCCGCCTTCGCTATTCTATTCGGAAAAGGGAATCGTGATGAACATCAAGCGGCTGCTTGCTCAAACCGAGTATGAGGACCAGTTCCCCGAATCGGAGTTCTTGCTGGCACTTGGGGAGCTGGAAGAGCGGCTGGATGTTTCCTATGCCCCGGCCCAAAAGGAAGCGATCCAGACAGCCCTGCAATCGCCGATGTTAATCTTGACTGGGGGACCTGGTACCGGTAAGACGACAGTCATCAAAGGCATCGTTGAGCTATATGCAGAGCTGCATGGTGTATCCATGGACATTAACGATTATAAAAAAGAAGGAAGCGATCCCTTTCCATTCGTACTTGCGGCTCCTACTGGCCGTGCCGCGAAACGCATGGCCGAGTCGACGGGGCTCCCCGCAGTCACGATTCACCGTTTGCTTGGGTGGAACGGGAGTGAAGGCTTTTCCCATGATGAGGATAATCAGCTGGATGGCCGTATCGTGATCATCGATGAGGTTTCGATGGTGGATACGTGGCTGGCCCATCAATTGTTTAAAGCTCTGCCGGAAAATGTCCAAGTGATATTGGTTGGTGATGAAGATCAGCTGCCATCTGTTGGACCTGGGCAGGTTTTAAAGGATTTGCTTGCATCAAATTGTGTACCGACTGTCAGTCTCGAACATATATATCGTCAAGCTGATGGGTCATCGATCATTGAATTGGCCCATGAAATCAAAAAAGGAAGGCTTCCGGAAGATGTTACGAAACAGCAGGAAGATCGATCGTTCATTCGCTGCCAAACGAATCAAATCCCCCAAGTGATCGAGAAAGTGGTTGCCAATGCCAGGACGAAAGGCTTCACGGCCAAAGATATACAGGTGCTGGCTCCCATGTATAGAGGGCCTGCCGGAATTGATGCACTGAATAAAATGCTTCAGGAAGTGTTCAATAGCAATGCGAATGAAAAGCGGCGGGAAATAAAATTCGGCGATGTGATATATAGAACCGGAGATAAGGTGCTTCAACTGGTGAACCAGCCGGAAGAGGGTGTTTTTAATGGCGATATGGGGGAAATCGTGTCCATATTGTTCGCTAAAGAAAATACCGATTCTGTCGATAAAGTGATCATATCGTTCGAAGGCATCGAAGTGACTTATACAAAGCAGGATTTGAACCAGATCACACATGCCTATTGCTGCTCCATCCATAAGTCGCAGGGAAGCGAATTCCCTATCGTCATTTTACCTGTAGTGAAAAGTTATTACCGGATGCTCCGCCGTAATTTATTGTATACGGCGATTACCCGCAGTAAAAATTTCTTGATCCTATGTGGTGAAGAAGATGCATTCCGTTTAGGGATCGAGCGTAATGATGAGATGCGCCGGAAAACGACTTTGCGTGAAAAGCTGCGGGAGATCTTGAGTGAAGAAGAGATGCCGGTTGAAAAGGGAGAGGTGCATCAAGAGGCAAGTTATCTTGATATTCTAATGCATGCTGACCCGATGATCGGGATGGAGAATGTCACGCCATATGATTTTATGTAGGTTCTTTTTGATTGATTTTGTTTAAAATTCATGGTTTTGGTGGAACTAATAAGGATATAACTTATATGTAAGCAGGGGGGATTTGATGAAAAAAGGTTGGATAATCGGGATAGTCGTTGTCGTTCTATTGGTCATTTATGGCGCATCTTCGTACAACGGACTTGTTAGTGCCAGTGAAGATGTCGATAATAAATGGTCACAGGTGGATAACCAATTAAAACGGAGAGCGGATTTGATTCCGAATCTTGTTGAAACGGTGAAGGGTTATGCCTCGCATGAAACGGAAGCCATTAAAGCGGTGAGTGATGCACGCTCGAAGCTGGCTGGTGCCAATTCGACCGAAGATGCGATTGATGCCGATCAAGAATTGAGCGGGGCCTTGAGCCGTCTTTTGGTTGTTGTCGAGAACTATCCGGACTTAAAGGCCAATGAGAACTTTAAGGGCCTCATGGATAGTTTGGAAGGCACGGAAAATCGGCTGACGGTAGCACGAAAAGACTATAATGATGAAGTTACCAACTATAATAAGATGATTAAACGCTTTCCGAAGAATATGATGGCAGGAGCGTTCGGGTTCGATGCCAAGCCATATTTTGAAGTGACCGATCAAGAAAAAGAAACGCCAAAGGTTGATTTCGGGAGCGATAAATAATGAAAAAACTCGCTGTGTTTGCGCTATTCTTCATTCTCACGTTCAGTTTAGCAAACGTGGCCGCAGCACAACCTAACATTCCTGAACCAGTGGGGGATATATATGTTCAGGACTTCGCCGGAGTCCTGGATGATCAGGAAAAATCGGAACTCATCGAACTTGGGAAACGATTGGATGATGCCACAAAAGCACAAATTTCCGTTTTGACGGTTGATTCGATGGAAGGATCCGAGATCGAGGAGTACTCGGTCGAGGCATTAAGATCATTCAAGCTTGGTGATGCCGAGCTGAACAATGGAGTCCTCATCGTGCTGGCCATTGAAGAACAGAAAATCCGTATTGAAGTGGGGTATGGTTTGGAAGGGGCCATCACCGATATAAAATCTGGACAGATATTGGATGGTGTGGCTATCCCCGCGCTGAAAGAGGGTAAATATGATGTTGCCCTGACGGAGACCTATAAGGCTGTATATAATGACGTCACGAAAGAATACAACCTAGGTGACGAGTTTTATCAAGATCTCTCCGTTCAGCCCGAGTCAGAAACCTTTCAGCCATCAGGTTTACAGATTTTCCTCATTATCATCGTCGTCATCATCGTATTCATCCTCGATGCCAAGTTCTTTAAAGGGTTTTTCCTTCAAACGCTAATCAATATCCTTTTGATATTCATAAGTCGCGGCGGCGGCGGCCGTGGAGGCGGAAGCGGCGGTCCACGGGGCGGCGGCGGAGGAAGCTCCGGTGGCGGAGGTGCCAGCAGGGGCTGGTAAAGCAGTGGATCTGACCGGGAAACCGGTCTTTTTTTTATGTATGGCCCCTGTGTTGGACCAACAATGGAAAACCTTTCAGCACATCTATTTTCAGTAGTAAAGAGATAATAAAAATGTTCGGAAAGGCGGGATGACCTTGCGGACGTTCTCTTTATTGAAAGGAATGCCGGTTTTCACAATCAAAGGAGAAAGAATCGGCACGGTCCACGATTTATCAATTTCTGAAATGGGACAGGTAACGGGCTTGGTCGTTCATCAGCAAGCATTGTTCAAAAGAGCTTTTCATTTGAAACTTGACGATATTTCTTCATTCGGTCCAGATGGGATCGTCATCAGCCACCAAGATTCAACCTTAAGGAAAGTGCCTGCGGATTCCATTTGCCTATCGAAGGACGAAGTATTGGGACGCATGCTGTTTTCAGAAATGGGCGAAGAACTTGGTTTACTGCAGGATGTATATTTCAAGGAAGAAATGGGCACGATTATAGCGTATGAAACAACGGATGGGTTTTTCTCGGAGTCGACAGTGATAGAATCAAAACAGCCGCCTGCATTAGGGAAGGATACCATCATTGTTTCAGTTTATGAACAGTGAGGTGTCCATTTTGGAAATTAAATGTCCGAATTGCCGCAGTAAAGATGTTGGGAAGATTGGCGTAAATCAATATTATTGTTGGAATTGCTTTATTGAAATGACTCTGTCCGAAGGGCTCATCAATACGCACCAAGTCGAGGAAGATGGAAGTTTAAGCTCATTGGACGATTTGTTTGAGGAAAATGACCGCCGCTTCGGTATGTAAATAACGGAAGAGGTGTTTGCAATGGCTAGACGTTCACGCAATACTCTAATGAATATGGGTTCGGACTTGATGAACTCGAAGATGATCAAACGGAACATGAAGAAAATACGCAAAAGATTAAAGTCATTATTATAGCAGGAATGGGTGTCCTGATAATGAGGGCACTCTTTTTTATGTATGAAAACCTTCCGCCTTTCGAAGAATAAATGAGCGGGGGGTGTTTATTGTGAGTATTCGGCTAAAGTGGTTTTATCGCCTGGGTTTTTTATTGCTCTTATTTTTCGTCATCTATATTTTTATGAAACTTAAGCCCATGTGGGGACCTGCCGTTACTGTATGTGTGACGGTGCTGCTGCCCTTTTTGGTCGGTGCGTTCATCAGTTACTTGCTGCACCCTGTAGTGGAATATTTAAATGAGAAAGGGATGCGTCGCTGGCTTTCGATTACGATCATCTATTTGTTGTTTTTCGGGGGGATCGGTTTTGCCGTTTATAAAGGGATTCCAGTGATGGTCAGCCAGGTTCGCGAGCTGTCGGAAAGCGTGCCGGAACTGGTTGAACAGTACCGGGGCAGGATTGATAAGCTCAATCATCAAACGGCGGCCTGGCCGTTCGGAATTCATGAAAGATTCGAAGAGGGTGTCACCCTTTTTGAAGGCTGGCTGAAGCGTATACCGGAAAAGGCGATGGAGTATGCAATGAAGATGATTGATTTCATCGTCCTGATTGCGTTGATTCCATTCATTGCTTTTTATATCCTCAAAGATTTCACCGTTTTAAAAAAAATGGCATGGTATATGACCCCGAAAAAATGGCGCAATCAGGGACGGGCATTCGTTCGTGATGTCGATGCATCGCTTGGCGGCTATATCCGCGGACAAATCATCGTCTGTGTCGTGATCGGCTTGATTTCCTCGCTGCTCTTCTGGATAGCCGGAATGAAATATCCGCTTCTTTTGGGGGCGATAATCGGAATAACGAATGTCATTCCGTATTTCGGACCGATTATTGGGGCCATTCCTGCTGTGGTCATCGCCGCGACAATGTCAGTGAAAATGGTGTTGATCATCGCGGTCATCGTGCTTGTCCTTCAATTTCTTGAAGGAAATATCCTGTCTCCGCTAATAGTCGGTAAAAGCCTTCATATGCACCCGCTGTTCATCATGCTTGCATTATTGGCCGGAGGCGAAATAGGCGGTATCGTCGGCATGGTCCTTTCGATTCCAATCTTGGCTGTGTTGAAAGTTTTTGTACTTCATGCCCGCGTTCACTTTAGAAAGAAGCCGCCCCTTATTGACAAATAAAAGTCTTGTGAATATAATCCATAACATAAGATAATTCGTTGAAGGATGAAGTATGCTGAAGTCCATCTAAAGAGAGGGGTCCCCCAGGCTGAAAGGGACTGCCAGGTGAAGAGCAGCAGAAAGCTAGTCCTGAGAGCAGCTAATACCTGCCGTCACGCCGCGTTAAGGCTTTTATGAAGGTGATGGGCCTGGGATCAATTCCTGCGTCCATAATCAGGGTGGTACCGCGAGTCAACTCTCGTCCCTGTTTTGGGATGGGGGTTTTTTGTGTGCTCAAAATTACATAATTTTTAAAAGGAGGATATATATATGAAGTATTTAACTGGTGCTCAAATCCGCCAAATGTATTTAGACTTTTTTAGTGAAAAAGGACATAACATCGAACCAAGTGCGTCATTGGTTCCTCATGAAGATCCATCATTGCTTTGGATCAATTCCGGGGTGGCGACGTTAAAGAAATATTTTGATGGACGGGTGATTCCTGAAAATCCAAGGATTACGAATGCTCAAAAGGCGATCCGTACAAACGATATTGAAAACGTGGGAAAAACGGCACGTCATCATACGTTTTTCGAAATGCTCGGAAACTTCTCCATTGGTGAATATTTCAAAGAAGAAGCCATTACATGGGCATGGGAATTTTTGACCGATGAAAAATGGATTGGGTTCGATAAAGATAAATTGGCTGTGACGATCCATCCTGAAGATGATGAAGCATTTGAACTTTGGAATAAGAAAATCGGTGTTCCTGCTGAAAGGATCATTCGCCTGGAAGAAAACTTCTGGGATATCGGGGAAGGTCCAAGCGGTCCGAATACGGAGATTTTCTATGATCGCGGACCAGCATATGGCGATGATCCGAATGATCCGGAACTATATCCAGGCGGGGAAAATGAACGACATCTGGAAGTATGGAATCTTGTATTTTCTCAATTCAACCATAATCCGGACGGTTCTTACACACCGCTTCCAAAGAAAAATATCGATACAGGGATGGGCCTTGAACGTATGGCTTCCGTCGTTCAAGATGTGGCGACGAACTATGATACAGATTTATTCATGCCAATCATCCGCGCAGTCGAAGAGATATCCGATGTGAAGTATGGTGTTGATTCAGAAAAAGATGTGGCATTCAAAGTCATTGCCGACCATATTCGTACGGTAGCCTTTGCAGTTGGTGACGGGGCTCTTCCATCCAACGAAGGCCGCGGTTATGTATTGCGCCGTTTACTTCGCAGAGCGGTTCGATATGCTAAGCAAATCAACATCAACCGACCATTCATGTTCGAGCTTGTGACGGTCGTCGGTGAAATCATGAAAGACTTCTATCCTGAAGTCCTCAAGAATAAAGAATTCATTGCAAAAGTAATCAAAAATGAAGAGGAACGCTTCCATGAAACCCTGAATGATGGACTGTCCATCCTTTCTGAGGTCATTAAAAAGGAAAAGGAAAAAGGCAATACGACCATTCCGGGCAGCGATGCATTCCGTTTATATGACACATATGGTTTCCCGATTGAGTTAACGGAAGAGTATGCAGAAGAAGAAGGCATGGCGGTCGATCAAGCTGGATTTGAAAAAGAGATGGATGCACAGCGTGAACGTGCCCGTTCAGCGCGTCAAGATGTTGATTCCATGCAAATCCAAGGCGGGGTATTGGGCGATATTAAAGTTGAAAGTGAATTTGTCGGATATGATCAAGTTGCTGTCGAAGCCAAAGTTGCCGCCATCATACAAAATGGCGAGCTTGTAACGGAGGCACAAGAAGGAGAAGAAGTTCAAGTGATATTGGACAAGACTCCTTTCTACGCGGAAAGCGGCGGACAAATAGCCGATATAGGAACGATGGCAAGTGAATCGGTGAAGGTCGATGTCCTTGATGTCCAAAAAGCTCCTAATGGCCAAAATCTGCACCGTGTAGCAGTTACTGCCGGCACATTAACAGCAGATTCCCATATCGTTGCTGCGGTAAATCAAGAAAATCGCATCCATATCACGAAAAACCATACAGCGACGCATCTTCTCCATCAGGCGTTGAAAGATGTGCTTGGTACACATGTCAACCAAGCGGGTTCACTCGTACAGGCTGAGCGCCTTCGCTTCGATTTCTCTCATTTTGGCCAGATAACGGCGGAAGAGATTGAACAAATCGAAACGATTGTAAATGAAAAGATTTGGCAAAGCTTACAAGTGAATACGGATTATAAAAACATCGAAGAAGCCAAGGCTATGGGCGCAATGGCCTTGTTCGGCGAAAAATACGGCAAGATTGTACGTGTCGTTCAAATAGGCGATTACAGCTTGGAACTTTGCGGCGGTGTCCACGTTCCGAATACAGCGGTGATCGGCTTGTTCAAAATCGTTTCCGAAAGCGGCATCGGTGCAGGAACTCGCCGTATAGAAGCGGTAACGGGTGCCGGGGCGTACAAATTGATGACCGATCAAATCGGTGTCTTGAAGGACGCGGCTGCTAAATTGAAAACGAACTTGAAAGACGTACCTTCAAGAATTGAAACGGTACTGGCTGAAGTGAAGGATCTTCATCGTGAGAATGAAAGCCTTACTGCAAAATTAAGTAATATTGAAGCAAGCAGCCTTGTTTCTAACGTAAAAGACGTAAATGGTGTTCAAGTATTGGTGGCGAAGGTTCAAGCTACCGACATGAATAATCTGCGTGCCATGGCGGATGATTTGAAACAAAAGCTCGATTCTGTCATTATCGTATTAGGCTCGGCCCAAGGTGATAAAGTCAATTTGATAGCCGGGGTGACCAAGGATTACATCGACCGCGGTTTCCATGCTGGTAAATTGGTGAAAGAAGTTGCTTCCCGTTGCGGCGGTGGCGGTGGCGGACGTCCAGATATGGCCCAAGCCGGCGGAAAAGACCCTGAAAAATTGGATGCAGCACTTAATTTTGTTGAAGAATGGGTCTTATCGATTTCATAATCAATGGAAAGTGTTGTACAATGTAGGTAATAGTGGATTTGGACGCTGAGGAGAGGTGCATGTTAATGAGTTCCTTTGATAAAACGATGAAATTTAATTTTCCCGAAGAACCATTCGAAAGAGATGTACAAGAAGTATTGTCTCAAGTGTATGTTGCACTTCAGGAAAAAGGTTATAACCCGATAAACCAGATTGTCGGTTATCTATTATCTGGTGACCCGGCCTACATCCCGCGCCATATGGA
>NZ_JBFUIQ010000100.1:0-14310 GCF_056401795.1 Peribacillus sp. P4_D6 | reverse complement strand
GTTGTCTTCCTTGTGATTATCTGTTTGATCATTTTTACCCATTAGGTTCCCACCCTTTTCACTATTTATTGGTTATGGAGGCACATTTGTATTACATATTGTGTAGTTGGAAAAATCGTCTTCCCAATTGAAATTACTTTCACCTTTTTATGTTTCAAATAACTTTTGTTGCAGAATCAGTATATGGACAATCGGAGATAGGCTATTTCACTATTTCTTAGTATTGTCGACATGATTGTGTTGCCGTTGCCGATCATAATGATAGCAATGTACTTGTAATTTATTGTGTCGGGACAACAACTGATCCATCGTAATCATTCCGGTCTATACTTCAAGAGTAATGGAAGCCCAAAAAATGGTACAGTTTAAGCAGTCTTAATCTAAATGTTTGGTATCAAATTTAGGGATGTTTGAAAATGATTCACCTCATTTTAGTTTAGGAAACCATACATGTGGTTTCCGATTTTCTTATTTGCATAGACAGATCTTTCATAGATAAATAACCATCACTTTCTTTCTATAGTTATTCAACACGCCTTTGAATGACTGAGCGTTTGTCATGTGTAGACGTTAAACTTATACCATCATCCAAAAAAAAATAAAAAAACCACTTTAATAAGGAAAAATCGTTATCTGGTTGTAAAAATGGTTTTACGAATATTGTAATTTGTCCTAATAAATGCCGAACGTGCACTTTTAGGAACGGGAGAAATAATGCATTTCCGCCCATATTGCGAATTTTAGAGTCTGGAGAATTCCAAACTAAAAAGTCGAACTCCTTTATGTTAAGGGTTCGACTTTCCTCTTTTAAGTTTCCCTGCTTGTACGACATAATTGGATTTGTAGGAAATCATCATAGATTTTTTGCGATATTGGCCCACTTAACATTTCGCATATTCTCATTTATATCGCATTGAAGTCGATATTTTTTTGCCATTCTTCATACGATTCAGGATCGATTTTCTTTGCTTGTTTCAGGAAAGTATCCAATAACCCCAATTTCTTTAAATCACGAAACATCTTTGGATTATATGGATCATTCATTGTGAGGCCATCTGAATGATCGATTGCTTTCAGCACATTTCCCTTTGTTACAACAAAATGTCCGATTGAGGTCTTGATTCTAATAAATCCAACTCTCTTCAGTTCCTTTCGAATCATTATGATTTGTTCTGTAATCGATTCGGGAATATCTTGCTTCCCTTTCAAAAAATCTTTTAGATTAGGACCTTTTAAATATTCCATAATTACATAGTTTGGTCCGACTTCATATAACCTCGGAACAATATGAGTATCCTTAGCTGCTTCAAGTGCTTTCCCCTCTTTAGTTGCTGCATTTGGATTGACATAGATTTTTACGCAAATATCTTCATCAAGCTGAAAAACTGCACCTTGACTTCCTGCCCCAATTAGTTTTAATGTGGTTGGATTATGAATAAGAAGTTCCTTTTTACCGTTCTTTTCAATTCTTTCAACCCTAATTAATTTAAAATCATTCATCTGATCTAACACCTCTTTGCTGCTTATTAATAACCATAATATCTATACTATGAAATCATCGAATAGTTGCTTTAGGATAATAACACTTTTTCATAAAATTAAGTCATACCTTCTTTTATTGAGTTCTTAAGGAAAGCCTTTCCTAGCATTTCTTCAGATTCTTATGCTCATACACATACAAATAAGAACTTTACAAAAAACAAACAAATATATGTACTTGTCCGTTTCAAATCTTTTCCATTTTGCATTTACTATAAAAGTGGATTAACCAGAAAATATCAGAAAGGGGACTTGAGATGGGATACATTGAAGATTTACGTGCTCTTGTTGGAACTAGAGCTTTGATACTTACTGGGGTCACCGTTTTGGTTATCGATCAGAACAGCCGTTTTCTAATGGTACAATCCGAAAAAATGTGGAAATTGCCGGGCGGCTTCATCGAATTAGGAGAATCTGCGGAAGAGGCATGCAGACGTGAAATTTTGGAGGAAACAGGAATTAACATCGGAAACCTTCAATTAATTGGCGTTTTTTCAGGGAAGGACTATTTTACGAAGCTGCCTAATGGTGATCAATACTTTTCAGTCAACATTGCTTACGTTACCGAAGAAATACTCAGCGGAGATTTAAAACCTGATGATATAGAAATACAAAAAGTACAATTTTTTAAATGGTCCGCTTTTCCGAATGATCTTTCTGAACGAGATCGCCAAATATTTCAAAGTTTTATCGAAAATTTGATTTTAGATAGAAGAAAGGGATTGAAATAGTGAAGACAATCGCTTTTTACATTAGAGAACCTATAAAAATCAATCAAGGATTTATGTACAATCAGATCATTATGCTGGATCAATATCGCCCTATTGTTATAGGCCCATACCCAAATTGCGACAATGTTCAATATCAGTTTGAACACTATTATAATTTGAACGAAATTCAAGACCTTGGAGCCTTCTTTAAGGAGCAAAATGTCGTAGCGATTCACGCTCATCAGGGGAAACATTCCATCGATATATTACCAGCAGCTATAGAGTATGATATACCTTTGGTTGTACATTTTCGAGGACGTGATTCTTCCACTCAAACATTTAAGAGATTTCGCAAAAATGTCCTCCGATATCAAAATTTAGTAAAACATGGAGCTGCTTGTTTTTCAGTCTGCCATTTTCTTGCAGATGAATTAATAAAATTAGGATTTAAAGAAGATAAAATACATGTACTATATGGGGGGCTGGATTTAGATTTATACCCATTTGTCCAACGTTCCCTACCTAATGAAGGAGAAATCCGAATCTTGTCCGTAGCCAGACTTGTCGAGAAAAAGGGATTCCTTACACTTTTGAAGGCTTTTCAACGGATTCATCAGGAATACCCAAGAACGACACTGCACATCATTGGGACAGGTAAAGATGAAGAGAAGTTAAGAATTTTCATTGATGAAAATCAATTAAACGAGCGCGTTTTTCTTAGAGGACCAATGGATTCAAACCAAATTTCTAACGAATTAAGAGATTCCCACCTCTTTTGCCTTGCCAGTGAAACAGGCGAAGATGGTGATGTAGAAGGGATTCCAAATGCACTAAAAGAAGCTATGGCAAGTGGTTTACCAGTCATCTCCACCTTTCACGGTGGGATTCCGGAATTGATTGAGCATAAAAAAACAGGTTACCTTGTTCCTGAGAAAGATGATTTAAAATTGGCTCAAGGTCTAAAATATTTCCTGAGTCATCCAAGAGTATGGAAGAGATATACCAGAAGTGCAAGACAGGTAATTGATGAAAATTTCGATTTGAATAAACAAATCATCGAACAACAAAGGCTATACAGCTTAATAGAAAAAAACAACGAAATTAATTAACCATGAGTCAGTCCAAAATAACCTGTTGAGCTCGTAAAATCATTAATTTGTGGAAAGGTACATGTCATGCTTTTTAGCGATGGTAAAAAGTTTGTAATTAAATGAATGGCACTGAAAATAAAAGAACCAATAATAGTAGTAATTGAGTATGTGTGCAATAAATTAGCAATGTTCCTTCCTTTTGTCCCCGTCGGACTAATTTATACCCATGTCGAAATCATAAAAATACTCCCAAATTACATTCCAAAAATACAAATTTAGTTCAGATCCACTATTCGTGTTTATTTATCGAGAATAGTATTTTACTAGAACTTAGTGAAGGCGCCAATTTTGTCCATATGATTGATCCCAGAATTCGGGTGATATCGTAGCATGCAAAAATGAGTTCTCAGGTACTGTATCAGTTACCAAGAAACTTATCCATTTGCCGTCTCTATGCTAAATGATGGGTTTTAACATCATTTGTATTCCTTCCCAAAGGAAAAAAGTGAAGTGCTGTACAAATTTCTTTTAAGAAAAGTCATTTACCGAAACTTATAATGAATTTCATCAATCAATACAGAAGCAATAATGTTAATGAAAAAGATAAGGTGAAAATGAAAAAGAGCTAGACAAATATTTTTAAAGGAGACAAAGTGATATGACAAAATATCCAGTTAAATATGTACAAACATTAAGGGGCGGAACCGCACATGTCATTCTTTTCAGCGATGGTAAAGAATATGTCGTGAAGTGGTTCGATACTAAGAAAGACAGAGAAAAGGAAGTGGTCAATGAATACCTGATCGGAAAGTTGGCAGAGCTCCTTTCACTTCCCGTTATCCCATTTGATCTTGTATATATACCGGAAGATTTCATCAAGAAGACGCCTGAATTACAATCCACTCAACACAACTATAGTTCTGGATACCAATATGGCTGTGTATTTATTAGAAACAGTACCGTTTTCGAGAATGTTAGAGAAAATCCTCCCACAAAGACGGATGTTAAAAACCGGGATATGCTTGCCGGTATAACGGTATTCGACCAATGGGTGAATAACTCTGATCGAGGTACGATGAATGTCATTTTGGAAAATCTCAGCGATGGCGGATATTATGTCCATATGATTGATCATGGCAGAGTTTTTCCAGGACGCTACCAATGGTCTGCTCAAACATTAAGTGAAACACCAGTATATAACTACCATTGGCCTTTTTATAAGTGGGCCTTCTCTCTTCTCGATGATCACAAAGAGCTTACATCGTTTATAGAAAAAATTGTGAAATTGCCGAACAAATCGATCTATCAAGTAATCGAATCCCTCCCTAAAGAGTGGAATGTGAAAACGAAGGATAGAGATGCTCTCTACAAGTTTCTTTTAGAACAGAAAAATAAATTGCCTGAAATCGTTGAACGTATCATCCAGCATCATAGCAATCCCAAATAACGCTGGTTATTTCCATAGAAAAAAGTAACTCTTATTTGCTTTAAAGGAGTTACTTTTTTTATTTATAAATTTTTCCATTCTATATAGGATTCGGGAGCCATTTCTCTTAACTCTTCCAAGAACATTGGTAATAGACCTAACTTTTTTAGGCCTTTGAATATCAACTCTGGTTTGTTTCGAATCCGTGTAAAGAAGCTTTAATGATCTATTACTTTTAACTCTTCTTCCTTAGTTACAATAATGTGGCGCAAATCGGCATCCAATCTGGTAAACTTTAATCGCTTCATTTCTTCTAAAACAAAAAGAATTTGCCTAATCAATTTTCCGGTAGGATCCCCCCAGATTCTAAATATTGAAATAAAGTTGGCCCTTCAAGATATTCCATAATAATATAGTTATGCCCCACCTCATAAAGCCGTGGAATAGTGGGAGACTCCTGTGCAATTTTTAATACATTTCCCTCTTTAGCCGCAAATTCTGGTTTTGCACAAATTTTCACACATTTATCTGAAGAAATTTTAAAAACGGCCCCTTGCGCCCCTTTCCGATAAGTGGAAACGACGTCGGATTTTTTATCACATCCACTTTTTTAATTCCTTCAGTAACACAGATAGATTTAAAGTCCTCCACTTTCAATCACTCCTTATCATTCACTATCGTACTATTACTTTTTATCCTTTGTCTCTTTTTCTCTAAGATTCTTGGTTTGAATCCTCCGTCCCCTTTTCATTGTGCACATTCTGAAAGAAAACGGCTTTGATAGGGTTAAGAGAATAGCTTAAATAAACCCTTCTATAATAAAAGAGGAATGATATACCTTTCACAAAAGTGAACAAGCAAGCATCATTTTTACTCTTATTTGAACAGAAGGAAAAATTCACGTAAGGATTTTAGTGAAAATACACACATGAAAATCTATGCAAAGAGACTTGTTCATATTGTGAGCTTCTATATTTTATGTAAAAGATTAAAGTTTGCTATAGTCAAGCGCCAGTTCATCCAGTAATTTTTACTTGTCGACGGAAATAAGTAACAGATACATAACAATGTTCATGGTATAATTAACATAGGAAAACGCTTACAGAATAATCCAAACTTTTTGTTCTGAAAATTCATTCTTTTGGGAGTCGATGAAAGTTGACAGTGGATAATAAAACAAGTAAAGAACAAACGATTTTTAATCATATTGGAAATAAAATCAAAACGGAAGACAGAGAAATAAATGTAGTTGCTAGATTAGAAGAACCTCTAATTGTAGTTTTAGAAAATGTTTTGAGTGACGAAGAATGTGACGGACTTATTGAAATGTCAAAAGACAAAATGAATCGTTCCAAAATTGGAGTTACGCACGAAGTAAATGAGATAAGAACAAGCAGCAGTATGTTTTTTCAAGAAAATGAATATGACATCCTTACCAAAATTGAAAAAAGGATATCAACAATCATGAATATACCCGCTGAACATGGAGAGGGTATTCAAATTCTTAAATACACTCCTGGACAAGAGTATAAAGCTCATTTTGATTTTTTTACATCTTCAAGTATTGCCGCAAAAAATAATAGAATTAGCACAATCATCTTGTACTTAAATGATGTGGAACATGGAGGGGAAACTTTTTTTCCTAAATTGAATTTTTCAGTATCCCCGCGAAAGGGAATGGCTGTGTATTTCGAATATTTTTACAACGATAAAAACCTAAACGAACTAACTTTACACGGTGGGGCGCCCGTTATCACGGGGGAAAAATGGGTTGCAACACAATGGATGAGGAGACAGAGTAGCCGCTCATGATGTGTAAACGATAGACTTTAAAAGCCTCAAATTTAGGTGCCTAATGAACAAAGGCACCTATTCGTTCATTTAAAAATCCCCTATTTAAAATCGCCAAACAAAAAATAATGATCAATAGTCTAAATTGAAACTGTTTCGTCCCATCAAACTATTTCCGACGTTTCAAATTACGCTTTTACCCTAGGTTTTTCTTTAGGTTTGATGTAAAAATACCTTTGCATGCATTCACTATTCATTTACCTTTGTTGCTCTTTCTAAAATTATCGTAATCAGTCTTAATGTAATGAAATACCTTCGCGTTGCCATTATGGTCTGGATGAGTTATTTTTAGTAACCCTTTATATTCTGCCAATACTTCTTTATCGCTCGCCATTTTAGAAAGCCCTAATTTTTCACTATAATCATTGGATTGAATAGTGGAGTCCATCATGTAATTGTTTCTGATTTTTTCTTTTAATATTATCAATTCATTACGTAATTCAATATTTTCTTTTAATAAATCCTTTGATTCATTTTGTAATTCACTTTTCTCATTCTTTAGAATGGCAACTTCCTTTTTAAACATATCCCTTTGCTGAATCAATATTCTTTTTGCTGTCTCATGAAGCTCTTCGATACCTTCTATATGCTTTTCTTGAGCTTGTATTTTTAATTTTAATCGGTGTATGATTTCGTCCTTATTTTGATTTATACTATCATTTATAGCCAGCTTTGAAGCTGTGTCATCACTTATGTATCCGGTGTTCCTCTTTCCGTTCCCGGCGTATTTAATCTTACCTTCGCCAAGCCAKCGCCTGACAGTCTGTACACTATTACTTTCTGTTACTCCTGCATCTTTTAACATTTCAAATGCTTGATCTGTGTCATCCATTATGTATCCGGTTTTCCTATTCCCGATGCCTCCCTCATATTTAATCTTACCTTCACGAAGCCAGCGTCTAACAGTTTGTATACTACTGCTTTCTGATACTCCTGCATCCTTTAGCAGGTCGAAAGCTTGATCTGTGTTCACATTGTTTCCCCTTTCCCCTTATTACGCAATGAATTGTTACTTCGAATGATATGATAGTACCTTATTAAAAGGAAAAATTTTTACAAAGAAGGAGCCTAATTTGTATGTCAATGTTTTAAATAATAGCATAGGCATATTCTAAACAAAGAACAAATAGATGAAGAATATATGACGAATATCACAGGGAGATAACGATAATGTATCAGAGTAAAATTGTGGAACCAGAAAACTACGTATTCATGATCATTGGTGGAGTTACGAGCTATATATATACATTCAGATTGAATCTAGAATCCAGTGACAGTGAGAATGGACGCCTACTTAATCTATAAACGTGATGTTATCTTATATGCTTCCGTGGGGGATCTTTTGATGCCCTATGAAAAGAGATAAGAGTCATACTTAAAAATCCCGGTCTCTCAGTAATATTAATGAGAAATCGGGATTTATTTATTCACACATTACAGCTGCAACTATTCACCAAAACAGCTGTTATTATTTAACAAATTATTTTTCACCCTCTGTATAAATTTGAAAGGTTACACCGAATTTGTCTGTTACAATCCCATAAGCAGGGCTGAAAAAAGCTTCCTGCAGAGGCATTTTCACTTCTCCACCTTGCGACAAAGTTTCAAAGATTCGTTTTGATTTTTCAATTTCGTTAATTGAAATGCAGATCGTGACTTGATCACCAGATTGACTGGTTTGACCTGGAAACGTATCCGAAAACATGAAGTCCGTTTCCCCAACCTTTAACATTGCGTGTGCCACAAGATCCTTTGCTTCTTCTGGCAGAGGAATTTCAGGATTTTCTGGCATTTCTCCAAAAGTTTGATTAAAGAGGACTTTTGCATCCAATGCTTTTTCGTAAAATTGAATCGCTTCCTTCGCATTTCCGTTCATCATTAAATATGGAGATAATCGCATGGTCATAATTAGATGACTCCTTTTGTTTTGATTTTTTTACTAAGCTTGGTAATTTCCAAGCTTGCTTTTGAACTGTCAATGGCAATAATCACTATACCATTATTACCCATGATTGAATTTTATAACACAGAACACGCGTTCGTCAATGGGAATTTACAGAAAACTATCAAATTTTCTAAATGTTGAATTGAAAATTCCAAGGTTATTGATGTATAGACAAAGTATGTCACGTTATGGCAGTTATGGAAAACTTCTTTTATTCGCGGTTTTTCAAATCATGAAGCATTTCAAATAAGAATAGGTGAAATGAAAAAGGCATGACCCTAGTAGATTACCGGTATCATGCCTCAAGAAAAAAGTGTTGGAATTTTTGTAATGTCGCTTAATCTTATTAACTTGCTATCCTTTCTGAATCCTGTGTTTTTTTTAGTTTTGGTAACTTAGAGTCTATAGATAGGAAGCGGCTTCCATTCAATACTAGGTGAAGGGCAATAATCATAAGAACGAGATCCAGTTCATACCCTGAGCCTTCCCCATTCCCCATAAAACCTGCTGGGAATTTCACATAAACAATTGCACCAGCCATGATGAATACAAGGAGGGCAGAAATTATTCTTGTTCCAAGACCTATTATTAAAGCAATTCCTCCAACCAATTCAATCATACCGACTACATAGGCCATGAATCCCGGAATGCCTATACTTTGAAACCACCCTGAAGTGTTTTCCAATCCACCTTTGAATTTTGACAAACCATGCAAGAAAAATGAAATTCCCAACATAACCCTTAATAAAAAGGTACCGATTTCTTGTTTATTCATGACACATCTCCTTTTTTATATTTAACACTACAAAGTGTAGTGTAAAGTGGTAAAAAAATCAAGTGAAAGTCATCAGACAATCACTATAGTCATTCCTATAAGGATAACCAAAACATAAATGGAAACAAAAATCGTGGTAGTTTCAGCTCTTAAAGGAATTGTTTTATGGGGATCAATTAATTGCTGAAGTCTATAGTTAACTGATTCATTCGAGAAATGAACAAGGATAGGAAAGGATTTATCAGTGCACCCATGTTTAATTAACTTCAATAAAGCGGCACTTATTCCTAATTCAGTCCCCATTTTATGAATCGCATTTTCGTCGGCTGATAATTCACTTATTATTTTGTAATTTTCATGACACCATTTTGTCAATGGGACAAACCATAACGCATTTGAAATCAACTGTAAAATAAAGATGACCAGTGGATCATATTTCTTTTGGTGAAAGGCCTCATGCTCCACTACCGCTTCTAGTTCATCAAAGTCCAGTAATCGAATTAAACCAGTACTGAACACAATGAAAGGCCGCCTGAAACCAATCGTAAACGCAAGAGGCTGTTCAGCGTTCACAACTAAGATATCATTGTTGACCCGATTGAATGTTTCATTTACATTCCTTGTCATATCAACTTTTTTTGAAAGAAAAAGCTTTTGTTTAAACCTTCTGGATAAGAAATATTGCTCTGCAATTTTGAATAAGGTGCTCAATATACTATAGGATATTATTATACTGAGCAGTGTGACGACCACAAAGTAGTATACTGAATCTTCCTTGAATAAACTAAAACAAAATTTAAAGAAATTAGCTTTAATATTCACGCCAAAAAAGATGTGTACTAAAAAAGCTCCCATTTGGCACCATACCACACAGGCAATTAAAAGACTCAGGCTTATCACAAAATAAGACTTTCTCTTCCACATTATAATTTATCCTTTTTTAACGATTGAATTTTTTGTTCCAATATTTCAATTAAACCTTGGTCAGCGTCTTTCATGGCATCCAGCATATGGCTTATGACCGCTCCACCAAATTCATCCAGCAAGTTCTCAGTCAGTTTCTTTGACTGCTCTTCAAAAAACTCCTCTTTGGACTGCACCGGGCGAAATAATGAAAGCCTTCCTTCAGACCTCTTTTCAAGAATGCCTTTTTCGACTAAACGATTCATGACGGTCATTACTGTGTTGAAATTGATAGGTTTGTCAAGTTCCAATGATTGTTGAACCGCTTTAATGCTTTGTTCATCTTTATCCCATAAATATTCCATGATATTTGCTTCCAATGGACCAAAGAAACGATTCAGTCCAACTTCATCATATTTAAAATTTTTAATATTCATCCTTTTCCACCTCCCACTACAAATTGTAGTGGAAATCACTGTTACAATCAAGTTTCATCCGGAAGATTTGAACGTTGATTTTCACTCCGGGTACTTGCTTTCACCTCAGGAGTCTCCTACCTTCCGTTCCAATCAACTGAAACGTTTATAAATAAAAAAATGTAGGTAAACTGGCTTTTCTTCGAGTTTGACTACAGTCTAAAACGAGCCTTTTACAGGCAAGTTTTTATAATTAATAGTAATCCTTTGTCCTCCATTTCCTCAAATTTATAAATGCTTTATAAAAAAGGAAGTCAATTTTATCTAGGGCTTCATTATTTAGATAACCAGCTGAAAGGAACACAAAGTGCATTGGATATTATTATGACGATTAGCAGCAAAACCGGTAGCAGTCGAATAGCACTAAACAAGAAGCAATTAAAGAAGATTTTTTATAGCTAAGTACAAAACTTGCAGGAGGATCCTTCGAAAATTTGCCAACTTCCATATTGAATTTGCAATCATAGGGGATTTTTCATCTTATACCAATAAGCCACTGAAAGATTTCATTTATGAGTGTAATAAAGGGAACAATGTTTTTTTGTTCCATCAGAACAAGAAGCGATCGATAACTTGTCTAAAGCACTGTAAACATTACCAGAAAAATTTCTAAAAAAGACCTGGATCTTTATACTCGGTTTTCTTATTGAGCTAACTCAGCTATAGAAACAACTAAAAACCTTTTGGCATTGCTTATTACCAAGACCTTCTGGTTCTCCACCTTTATTACACAGGAATTTAAAAACGAGCCTATTGGAGCTCGTTTTCAGTATATCGTCGGCATGGTCTTCCAAAAACCTTCATTTTTACAGGAAACTTGTATCTATTTTTTTACTATTTTATCCGGATGATCACTATTAATCGTAACTCTTTGTGCAAGTTCCTCTATTTCAGCAGAATCATAAAAATGATATCCTTTTGCCGTCGTTTGGGCCGCAACGTACATTGCAGCAGCTACTTTGTTTGCTTCTATTGCACGATATGGACGTAAAGGGCCTACAAAGACAAACTTTGCAAAACTACTTAGCAGCCCAGAAATCTTTTCACCTGCCCTGAATTCCTTTCGTTCTCCAAGAAGTAAGGAAGGACGGAAAATATGTACGGTATTCAATGCCAGATGTTGTAGTGTACCTTCCACATCACCTTTAACACGGCTGTAGAAGAACTTTGATTTGGAATTGGCACCCATGGCCGTAATGACGAGTATTTTTTCAACATTGGATGTCTTTGCCAATCTAGCTGCTTCAATTACATAGTCATAATCCACTTTACGAAATGCTTCCTTCGATTTAGCCTTTTTAATAGTTGTACCCAAACAAATGAACACATCAGTAACTTTGAAAAAATCGGCATACTGGGATAAATTATCGAAATTCACAACATGTTCTATGCATATGGGATCGGCGAGTTTCAGTGCCCTTCTTGTCAGCAAATGGATTTCACTATAGATTTTGCTTTTGCCTAGCTCTTTTACCAACTAGGTGCCTACCATCCCTGTAGCGCCTAAAATCAATGCCTTCTTATTAGTCATGATTTCCTTCTTTCTATAATTAGCTTTTCAATCAACCATTTCCTTTTTAACTAACCTAGCTTAATAGGACTAAGATAAATGATTCACTTGATTGAAATCATCAATTATCCAAGAATCAACTTCAAATCTAATCGTACTCAAACATGCATTGAACAAGCGCATTTCGTTGGATACGATTGACTCATTTGACATCAAGCGTAAAATAAAATGAATGACAGCTCCATGTGCAACAAGTATAACTTTCTTCTCAGGATACTCCTTCTGAATTTCCTGGAGTCCATTCATCAGCCTGTTTCGTAGAGATTCCTGATTTTCCTGACCAGGATAATCTTTATCCCTGACTGCAGACTTCCTTTCCGCTGCAGTCATTCCTTCAGCTTCGCCAAAATTCTTTTCAATGAATTCCATTTTTTCAATAACCGGTACTTCAATATAGTGCGAAATGATATCCGCCGTCTCCCTTGCCCTCTTCAGGGGGCTTGTAATAATTACATTCCAATCATCTTTTGACAAAAATTCACCACATTGCCGTGCCTG
The DNA here is from genome assembly GCF_056401795.1 of Peribacillus sp. P4_D6. Lineage (NCBI taxonomy): Bacteria > Bacillati > Bacillota > Bacilli > Caryophanales > Bacillaceae > Peribacillus > Peribacillus sp. P4_D6. The sequence continues at coordinate 1,526 of NZ_JBFUIQ010000100.1, read as the reverse complement.
TATATTTCCAAGTTCATTTAAAGGAATATCAGTCTGCCCTTGCAGCTTTCCTAGTGCATTCCAATCTGTTTGACCATGCCGCACTAAACAAATAGTAGTAATTGTCCTCAAACCCCTCTAAGTAGATTGTTATTTTCTCACTTCTTCAATGATGGAATGTCCTTCAGTCCGTTCGAGATCTGACCATTTCCACTTTTCATGCAAGCGCAACCTTCCATCAGGCAGCATTTCAGGGGTGGAAAGGCAGCTGCCTCCTCTAATTTCCCCTTTTTCATTGATATGATTATATCTGAATTCCAGAGTTCCATCCAGATTGACCAGCCCTATTAAAGTCCCTTTAACAATCTCTCCCCCCTGATAACTTGCTGAAAGAATTGAGCMGTCTTGTGAATAGTGGAAGGTAGTATTTCCTGACACTTCTCCATTTTCAGAATTGATTTTAGCTTTGAATATCCGACCATCATAATTAAACATCATCATTCCCCCATATGAATTAATAAGGATAATGATACCAAATTTATTAAAAAAAGAATATTGAAAAATCTTATGGGATTTTTAATTCTGTGTCCATGGAAATGACACAAAAAATACATAATATTCCCCATTGAATTTCCCTATTATGATGTGGTTATATTAGGGAAGATGTTACTTATGGAATGAACAATCCCTAATTTGAAACGTCTAATCAAACTGGAAGATTTTGGTGAGGTGCTCAAGTGAAAGAAATACTTCTGATTCTACTATTACAACTTATTTATGTTCCGATTTACACATTGCGAACCATTTTCTTAGTAAAAAATATTACCATACTCGCCTCGATACTGGGTATCGCAGAAATGTTAATATACGTTTTTGGATTATCCCTCGTATTTGGCGGTGACCAAAGCATACTCGCCATGGTTGTATATGCAGTCGGTTTTGGAATCGGAATAATTTTTGGTACGAAAATTGAGCAAAAACTTGCCATCGGTTTTATTAATGTAACCGTTAATACTCAAACCAAAAATGAACATTTGGTAGATACTTTGAGGAACAACGGATTTGGTGTAACTCTTTATACGGGCGAGGGCAGGGATAGCAACCGTTATCGTATGGAAATCTTGACCAAACGCAATCGGGAACAAGAATTGATAGCAACCGTTGAAAAGTTCGAACCTAAGGCTTTCATCATTTCATATGAACCACGTTATTTTAAAGGTGGATTTTTATTGGATCGGTTGAAAAATAAAGCAAGCTGAAAATGAAAAGCAAAAGCCCATCTTATTAAGATGGGCTTTTACTTTATTTCGTTTTTGATTTTCTTAATCTCACTGCCCTTGTTACCGGTTGTTTTTTAATCCACTTTAAATATTTTTTTAATGCTTCATCATCTTTTAACAAAAGCACGGTATTTAGTCGGATGGCCAGTTCTCGGTTTGAATACAGTGCGTGAATCTGTTTGTGGCAAGATTTACAGAGATAGGCTATTGGTAAATGGCTTCCGCCAAATTCTCTAGGTGTTAAATGATGGATGGTCAGTTCTATCT
>NZ_JBFUIQ010000099.1:0-14382 GCF_056401795.1 Peribacillus sp. P4_D6 | reverse complement strand
ATTCCGATATCAGCCGTATTAGGAAAAATCCTTTTGATTTCCTGGGGTGTTGCGGAAGTAGCGATGTCCACATCGTTTATTGTCCTGCCAAGGATATAATCCCTTACAGAGCCGCCAACGAAATAAGCCTCATATMCTGCTTCTTCAATCAATTCCAGAATGGGTACTGATTTCAAGAATAACCGATCCATCAGCGTCTCCTCCCTATTCCATGGATTTACCTTCAAGTGCTTGAATGTAGATGGCTTCATACTCTGACATAATCGTATCACTATGGAAAGCAGTATTGGCCCTTTCCAGCGCAGCTTCAGAAAAGCGTTTATGTAAACTCGGGTCGCTTAAAAGTCCAACCGCTTTTTCAGCAACCATTTTGACATCTCCCAATTCACAAATATAACCAGTCTCCCCATCAACGATGACTTCAGGTATTCCCCCGATATTCGTCCCGATACAAGGAACTCCACATGCCATCGCCTCGAGCAACACAAGTCCGAAACTCTCTTTTTCCGATAACAGGAATATCAAATCACTGATTGAATATAATTCCGCAAGGTTATCCTGCTTACCAAGGAACAAGACCGCATCATCGATTCCAAGATCTTTAGCCAATTTCAATACGGTTGTCACTTCCGGCCCATCTCCTACGAGCAGTAGCTTTGCAGGCATTTTCTTTTGAGTTAAATAAAACGCCTGGATGACATCTTTCACTCGCTTGACCGAACGGAAATTCGAAACATGTATGATCACTTTTTCATCTTCCCTGATTCCGTATTCATCCTTAAGGTAATCTGAATCGGATTTATGGTACTCTCTTTCATCAATGAAATTATAAACGGTTTTGATTTCCTTATCCGGCGCGATTAATTCGTGCGTTTGCTGAACAAGGGAATTAGATACTCCTGTAACGACATCTGATTGCTCTATGCCGAATTTAATCAAATTGGTCAATGAGGGATCCTGGCCCAAAACGGTGATATCCGTACCATGCAGTGTCGTTACGATCTTTACTTCATTACCTGACATCTGCTTTGCAAGGATCGCACAAACAGCATGTGGAATTGCATAGTGAACGTGAAGGATATCTAATTTTTCCCGTTTTACGACATCCGCCATCTTGCTCGCAAGCGCCAAGTCATATGGCGGATATTGAAAGACTGAATATGAGTTCACTTCAACCTGGTGATAAAAAATATTACAGTACATCTTATTTAAGCGAAAAGGGATGCTTGAAGAAATGAAATGTATTTCATGTCCTTTTTCTGCAAGCATCTTACCTAATTCAGTTGCTACGACACCAGAACCCCCAACTGTCGGGTAACAGGTAATTCCAATTTTTAATTTCATAAGATTATTATTCTCCTAACAAGTCGGCATCGATCAGTAACGGTTTTTTTGTCATGAATCCCTCCGCAAAGGCGACACCCACTTCTTTGCCAAACATCCGCTCCCGTGCCTCTACAGTCTCGATATAGCCATTAACTAACGGTGTTTCTACAGATACCTGACTTTTTTCGAATTGGCTCCCATATGCCCTAAGGCTATCCAGCTTTTTCGATATTGTAGACGTGATATCCACGACGAAGTCCGGTTTGTGAAACCCATTGATCATATAATAGTGCATATTTTGGATACGATGGGAACCCAGACCTTCTTCTTCCATATACTTTCTTACTCCTGCCGAAAAAACTGCTTCCTCGACTAATTTGGCACAGTTACCATGATCGGGATGGCGATCTTCCAAAAATGGTGCAAATACAAGTGCAGGTTTATATTGGCGAATGACCGTGATGATTTGGTTTATGTATTCCGCCTTCATGTATAGTCCCCTGTCGGGTAGATCAAGGGAAATCCTCTTCACCCCAAGGATTTCAGCAGCCTTATCGGCTTCCTCTTGCCGCAGTGGAACGGTTCCATTGGACGACATTTCAGCTTTTGTCAAATCACAAATGACAATTTTCCTGCCTTGTTGCACATATTTAGCGATTGTGCCACCCATACCGATTTCAACATCATCAGCATGTGCCCCGAAAGCCAGGATATCTATATTACTTTTGTTTATCATTTATCTCACCTTGTTTTTGCCGTAGTTTTAGCCAGTCCATATACCCATGTTTCAAACCTTGTATGAGCACTTCTGCAGTGCCCATATTTGTTGCCAAGGGAATTTCATATACATCTGATAGGCGGATAAGCGCAGATACATCAGGTTCATGCGGCTGTGATGTCAAAGGATCGCGGAAAAATAGGACCATGTCCATTTCTCCGCGAGCAATCATTGCACCTATTTCCTGATCTCCGCCAAGAGGTCCTGAATGAAAACGATGGACAGGCAGTGATACTTCTTCCATGATTCGTTTCCCAGTCGTACCTGTTGCAAATAATTCATGCTGTTCAAATACATCTTTATAGGCTGTCACAAATTGAATGATATCTTCCTTTTTCATATCATGGGCAATTAAGGCAATTTTCATCGTAAATCCTCCTGATCCCTATTCAATAATATTTTCCAAGCCGTATACAAGAACATCCAATTTCATGACCGTATCGACAGCAAGTTTGACTCCTGACATGAAGGAAGCTCGATTAAAGGAATCATGCCTAACCGTCAATAGCTCTCCATCACTTCCGAAAAGCACCTGTTGATGGGCAACGAGTCCCGGTAAACGGACACTGTGGATATGCATGCCATCTACATTTGCACCTCTTGCCCCCTGGATGGTTTCTTTTTCATTAGGGTGCCCCTGTTGTTTTGTTTCACGTACCGCTGCAATCATGTCTGCCGTTTTGGAAGCAGTTCCAGAAGGTGCATCCAGTTTTTGATCATGGTGCATTTCTATGATTTCCACATCCGGGAAATACTTTGCGGCCATTTGGGAAAACTTCATCATCAAAATGGCGCCAATTGCAAAGTTTGGCGCGATGATGCAACCAATGCCTTTTTCTTTTGTCAATGAATCCAGCTTTGCTAAATCTTCTTTTGTAAAACCAGTAGTTCCCACTACAGGGCGGATGCCATGATTAAGTGCCGTTTCTGTATGGAACATGCCCACTTCCGGTGTGGTCAAATCGATCAAGACGTCTGCCTCTACAGAAGAAAAGCATTCATTTATATCAGAAAAAACCGGAGCTTCAATCCCGTGAAAACCTTCTATTGCGGAAAGGCTTTCCCCGTTATACTTGCGATCTATGACAGCTGCCAATTCAAACCCTTCTGTCCTATGTACAAGCTTCACCGCTTCATTTCCCATTCTGCCTCGTGGACCTGCTACAATCACTTTCACTTTACTCATCTTTACCTTCCTCCTCCATTTCCTCTTCTTTTCTTGTCCATCTATCTTTATCGCGGGTTGTGAATTTTTCCATGACCAAATCATGCGAGTTTTGAAGATCAATCCCTAAAGAATTGGCAAAACAAATCAACACAAAAAGCATGTCCCCCAATTCCGCTTCAATGGTATTCTCTTCCTCTGTCGCCTTCTTTGGTTTTTCACCATGGTAATGATTGACTTCCCTAGCCAATTCCCCAAGTTCTTCAGACATGCGGGCGAGCATGGCCAGAGGGCTGAAATATCCTTCTTTAAATTGTCCTATGTATCGGTCGACTTCCGCTTGCATTTGTTGGATCGTCTTTTGCTTTTCCATATGAGTCACCCATTCTTGATTTTCGTTTTCAAACATCATACCTTCTCCATGTTAGCTAAAAGTGAAACAGATGACAACAGATACGTTTGGAATCAAAATTGCCCATAGTTGGTTAATTAGTTATAATAAGTAAATTAATGCTATGCAAACCTTTGGAGGTATGGGACATGCTTTTGGGCTTAAAATTGAAAAACATCATATTTATCCTTTTTGGGGCTGGAATATTCGCTTTTGGCCTTGTGCATTTTAACATGCAGAACAACTTGGCCGAGGGCGGATTCACTGGCCTCACCTTGATTATATATCAACTTATCGGGATAAATCCTTCTTATTCTAATTTGATTTTGAATATTCCCTTATTTTTAATTGGGTGGAAATATTTAGGGCGCACATCTTTCTTTTATACGATTATCGGAACGGTTGGCCTCTCCGTTTGGCTTTGGGTTTTCGAGAGATACGAATTTGAAATCAATCTCGGTAATGATTTGATGCTTGTGGCATTGTTTGCCGGGGTCTCGGTTGGTGTCGGGCTGGGCATCATTTTTCGTTACGGCGGTACAACAGGCGGAGTGGATATCATTGCCCGTTTTGCCCATCGTTACTTAGGGATGGGCATGGGTCGGACCATGTTCATCTTTGATGCCGTCGTCATTGGCCTGTCCATCCTTACCTACCTGGATTACCGGCAAGCGATGTATACCCTCGTTGCCGTTTTTATAGGTGCCCGAGTAATCGACTTTATGCAAGAAGGAGCCTATGCTGCTAGAGGTGCAATGATCATTAGTGACAAAAACAAGGAAATTGCCGAAAAAATCATGAATGATATGGAGCGGGGCGTAACTGTGCTAAGGGGATATGGGTCCTTTACACGCAATGACCGGGAAGTCCTCTATTGTGTTGTTGGGAAAAATGAGTTAGTCCGCTTAAAAAATGCCATAACTTCTGTGGACCCTCATGCGTTTGTATCAGTCAGTGAAGTTCATGACGTATTGGGTGAGGGCTTTACCCTTGATGAGAACAAGAATCCCATTGAAAGGTGATCCATTGACTGTACATACCGATTGAAGGCAACCCTTATGAATGTTGCCCTGTCCAACTGAATTTTATTAGCAATGTGCAGCAGATACTCTTAAAAATGAAAAAAGGACCCCATCCCAAGATGGTGTCCTTTTCTCATTAATCTTCTTCCCTCATTCCTGTATACATAAGCAGAAGACGAACTAATTCCAGTACGGCTACAAGAGCGGCAGCAACATAAGTCATCGCAGCAGCACTTAATACTTTTTTCGTTTCCCGTTCTTCATCGTTCCGGATGACCCCGGCGGAAACGAGTTGATCCATCGCCCTAGAAGAGGCATTGAATTCAACCGGCAGGGTAATCACTTGGAACAATACAGCAGCTGCCATAAATACGATACCCGCCAATAGCAACCCAGGAATTGAAGCTAACATCCCGATTAAAATCAAAATCCAAGATATGTTAGAGCCAAAATTAGCTACCGGTACTAATGCATGACGGAAACGCAAGAATGCATAGGCTTCTTTATCTTGAATCGCATGTCCAACTTCATGGGCTGCTACCGCTACACCGGCAACTGAATGGCCGTGATAGTTATCCGATGATAAACGCACCGTTTTATCCCTTGGGTCATAATGGTCCGAAAGCATTCCAGGTGTCTCTTCGACCCTGACATTGAACAGTCCATTTTGATCTAAAATGGCCCGCGCCGTCTCAGCACCGCTCATACCGGAAGAGGCCGATACCTTTGAATATTTTTTATATGTGCTTTTCACTTTCATTTGTGCATAAATCGGGATTAAAATGATAATCGCCAAATAAATGAAATACATGGTATCCTCCTATAACTATTATTACTCTTAATTCTATGGATTGAAGGCAACCGTGTCAAATATAGTGTTCTCTTCCCCTGTCTATTTAATCATTATGTTCTTTCCTTGGTTTTTCCCTATCACCTTTATATTTTCTCCAGCCTACATAAGAAAGCGTCATGATAATGATTGAGCCTGTCGATATGATGACCCACCAAAGGGAAGGATCTGCATCATCTTCACCCATATCATCAAAAATGGAAGTTAGTTCGTTTTGCAACGCATCCAGTTCCTTCTGACTTGCTCCATCACTGATTACCTCCGGACGGTATTGGTTGATGTATTGAATCCTCGTGTCCAGTTGCTGCATCGTTTCTTTAGAAAGGTCGACTTTCAAGCTTGGATATATCATTTCATATTGTGATAGGAATAAGTTCAATTGGCTATTGAAGGTAATTGTGTCTTGATTGATCGCGGCATTCTTTGTCTGCTGGAAAGAATTCATCATTTGATCCTCCATCTCTGTCCAAAGAGGCTGATGGGTGGACTTGACCGCATCAACAACAAGCCGGAACTTTGTAACAGAATTAACCTTTTCGGAATCTCCCTTGTTCATATCCTTTATTGTCATCAACGCCTCATTATGAGCTACAGTGATAATTCGAAGTTCGTCCATGTCAAGGATCTGCTCTTTCGCTGTCTCTTTTAAAAACCGGTCAGAAAAAAACGTCAGCATCTTTTCCGAATCTCCATATCGCTTCAACTTGGTCATTTCCAAGGCTCTATCGGAAATGTTATCTAATTGCTCCAAACTTGAAGAGGATTCTGCATAGACAGGGAAATGTAAGACGACAAATAAAACAGCAATGGTTAATATGAATTTTTTCAACATGCTACTCGTCCCTCCTCATATCTCTACTAAAACGATATGAAAGAAAAAACATGAGTAGACCTCGTTCATCATAAAAAAGTTAACCCTGCTTTTACAAAGCTGTATTTAGAGTTAACTTTTTAATGGATGAAGGATAGGGTGGTCCGCTTTTTTCTATATCCAAAGTACCAGCCGACAAAAATGGATAGTATACTGAGCCAAAAAGTGAAATAACCTATCGAATTCATAAATACCAATAAATCACGATAAATTGGCATCATTTCGAAAACATAATCGATTATGTCATTATGTATGGTCCAAATCCCTGCCACTATCAAATGCCAAGGTTTTATTCGATAAAATGGTGCATATAATACCCCCTGTATCGCCATCCCCAAATGAGAAGCCATTAACATATAACCTTCCCATGGCAATGAACCGGTTGTCACGAAGGTCATCAAATTCATTGCAACCGCCCATATTCCATATTTGAATAGTGTTATGATCGCCAACGCTTCCATAAGTCCGAAATTCCTTCTTAACAGGAACCCCAATAAAACAAATACAAAGAACAGGCTAGCTGTCGGGCTGTCCGGCACAAATGCCAAAAAAATCGCCGGAGTGTTTTCCAATTGACTACCATACCAATAATATCCATAGGCAGTACCGAATATATTTATTAATAATAACAAAGCGAGCATTTGCCGGTTTGCAAGCAAACTGTAAATAACATTCATTCTTTTACCCTCACTTACATTCTCAAGTATATTCATTTTACAGGCCATCAACCAGAAAACCAAGTATTCATTTCAAATTCCTCTCATATACGCTTCAATTTACCAATAAAAAAGCCGACAACCGTAGTCGTCAGCTTTATTTGCAGCCTATGAAAGAAATTGAAGTTTATTACTTTGTCGATAAACCAGATACAAATTCAGCTAATGTTTTCAGTTCTTCATCTGTACCTTTGAACATGCCAGCTGGCATGGCACCCTGGCCTTTGACTGCGATTTTAGAAATTTCTTCTGGCTTCAATCCAGTGTCAATTAAGCTAGGCGCTCCTGCTCCACCAGTTAATTCTGCTCCGTGACAGCTAATACAGCCATTAGAATCCATCAGTTTATACCCATCGCTCTCTTTATCAATGTCTGCACCTTCCACGATGGCTCCTTGCTTCTTGGAAGCTTCCCAATCGTGATGGGCTGCGGACTCCCATGTTAGATAGAAAACGCCGGCCATTGCCAATAGCATGAAGCCTACAGCAAAAGGACGTTTCGCCGGGCTCCGCTCTGGACCACGATCTAGAAAAGGTGCCAAGAGCAACGCTCCGAAAGCCAAGCCGGGTATTACCATGGACCCGATAGCATTATAAGGACCTGAAGCATAGGTATACTTAAGTAATTGGTAAAGGAATAGGAAATACCAGTCCGGCAGTGGAATATACCCTGTATCTGTTGGATCTGCTATCCTTTCCAATGGTGACGGATGTGCGATTGTCAGGCAAAGGTAGCCTACAAGAAATACAGCTCCTACCATCCATTCTTTTAAAAGGAAATTAGGCCAAAATGCTTCAGTTTTCCCAGGATATTCTGAATAATCTTTCGGAATATTCGGTTTACGGTCCGCGGAGATACGCGAGTCACCTACGAATTTCATACCTTTCCCACGATGCATTGAACAATTCCCCTCCTTTATGAAAAGGTTTTTTTGGATTTTGGTTCACCATTCTTTTATAGCGGACCTGAAATACCTTGTTTTCGGATCATCAGGAAATGAGCCGCTAGTAAAGCAAATAATGCTGCTGGCAGGAAGAATACATGAATTGCAAAGAATCGTGTCAATGTCTGTGCTCCAACGATGGTTGGATCTCCTGCTATCAATGTCTTGAGTGCCGGTCCCATCAACGGTACCGATTCGACAATTGTCAACGTAACTTTCGTTGCGAATAGCGCTTTCATATCCCATGGCAATAAATAACCAGTCAAGCCTAATGCCAGCATGATGAAGAAAATCAATACGCCGACCATCCAGTTCAATTCACGCGGTTTTTTGTAAGCTCCCTGGAAGAAGACACGAAGAGTATGTAAAAACATCATAACGATAACTAGACTTGCTCCCCAGTGATGCATACCACGGACAATTTGACCGAAGGCAACTTCATTTTGCAAATAATAAACAGATTCCCAAGCGTTTTTAATGTCCGGGACATAGTACATCGTCAAGAACATGCCTGACAAGATTTGGATGACCGTAATAAAGAAAGTTAACCCACCAAAACAATATACGAATGCAGAAAAATGATGTGCGGGGTTAACATGTTCAGGAACCTCATGGTCAGCAATATCCCGCCATAACGGCGTAATATCTAAACGCTCGTCCACCCAGTCATATAACTTTGTTAGCAATGTTTACGCCTCCCCGTGCGGTTTTAGTTGACCCAAATAAAGTATTCCATCTTTTTCTTTCGTGTCAAAGACATCCAATGGTGAAACTGGCGGTGTCCCTTTCACATTCACCCCATCTTTCGTATACCTGCCGTAATGGCAAGGACAGAAAAATTGATTCGGATTAGTCTTATCCGTATTCCACCCTACCGTACAGCCTAAATGTTTACAGATTGGAGATAAAGCAACGATCTTACCATCATCCGTTTTGTAAACCCAAGCTGTATTTGTTTCTTCAGACTCATACCACCCATCGACCTGTTTAAAACTAAAGTCGACACGGGTTGGTTCGGTAGTGAGTTCACCTACCTTTTGCTTAGTTGCAACGTAATCCCCGCCTTTATCAGCTGATAATACAGGATCAATTGCAAACCTAACCATAGGCATCAACATACCGGCCGCCATAAATCCACCAACGCCAGTAAGTGTGTAATTAAGGAATTGACGTCGTGAAACATTATGCTTGCTCATGCGTTTTCCCCCCCTCTATTACTATACTGAGAGCCCAAAGGACCAATAAATAGCGACACTATAAAACTAGGACATTTCCATGATATCTCAATAATTTACCAAGGTCAATATTTGTAAAACCCAAAAGGTGGCAACTATGTGTCAAATAATGCGAAAAATCCTACTTTTTTTCATTTTTCCAATTATAAGAGAAAATATCAAGGATTTGGATAACTTGCTGGTTAATCATTTCCCTTGCTTGTTCAATTTCAAGCCCCTCCAAGGGAATGGCAGGAATCCATACTAAATTATTTTCTAATTCCCGCTCTTCTTTTTTCCACTCGAAATCCGATGTAAGAAAGAAAACATGCTCGAAATTATTTTCTTTCACTTCATTGGCCCAACGCTTTAACCGTTCAACCTTATCCATTTCATCACTTAAATAATGAAATGTCGGCAATAAAAGAATTCTACCTTTCATCTGCTTTTCAATTTCCAAGCTTAAAATGGTAAGAAATTCATTCATTGAGCCCGTTTGCTTCATTTGCCCTTTAAAAGATAGGGGAACCAAAGGAATCAAAACGGTATCCACATACTCTTTTGATTGCATATACATGTCAAGATCTTTTGCTGTCCATTTCATGTTTTTTCTTCACTCCCGATTTTTGAATCAACTCCTTATCATTTTACCATTATTTTTATAACATCTTTACCATATACCCATAGTCTTTACAAAAATGTGGATTTTATCAATGTTTTATAAAAAATAAAAACCTTTCCTGTTTAAGGAAAGGTCAATTTATTTCATCCAAGTACTTTCAATTGATTCAATTGTTCGGTTAAATCCTTAAATGCTTGTTCATCATGCTTATCAAGTGCTTCATCGATTTCCTTAAGAAGACGGTCCCTTTGAAAATACAACATGCTTCTTTCTAAAAATTGTTCAGCTAGCAGCTGATCTTTTTCATTCGATGCCGTCGATTTCGGCATGAAGGGATTATGCTCGAGTACCGCTGCATATTGATAGGAAGAGTAAGACGATTTAAAATTAAGCTGAATATAAATGTCTTCGTCCCGATTTAAACGGATATCATGAAAAGATTTCTCTGCATCGGTCGTCATGATATTGGACTTATAGAACCTGAAAGGGACCTCATCCACACAATGTGTCGACATGATCAGTCCACGTGGGCAATATTGTGCATTTTCTACAAAATGAACCTTTTTCATCAGTTGATCATGACTCATTAAGTAATTCAATATCCACACGCATTCTCTTCGTTTCAGTTGATAATGATTTAAGAACCACCGAATAAAATCCTTCTTCTCATTCACAGAAACAGGGGCAGCCACCATGAATTCCCTCCTCTGTCTTGATTTAGTTTTATTTCACTTATCTACATTTCCTCTGTGCTTTCACCTAGCCGCTCCAAGATCATTGCATACTCATCATTCGCCGGATTCATCTCAAGCAGCTTATTAAATACTTCTCTAGATGTGGCTCTGTCTCCTTCTTCAATTAAAAAGAAACCATAATCTTCAAGGAAATCTTGATTGCTCTTGAATGAATTATATGCTTTATGATAGCTGGTTAATGACTCTTTAAATTGTTCGGTATGCTGATAAGATACAGCAGCAATCCAATCAAACTGAGGATCATCCTCTCCATATCGCCTTACTTCACCTATACACTCCAATACATCTTCATACCTTTCTTGGTGCATATACAATTTCAAAAGGGTGAGTGCAGCTTCCAGATATCCCGGATCAATGGCAAGTGCTTCTTTAAATAGATTTTCAGCCTCTTCGTCAAGCCCGCTTTTCAAGGCTATTTTACCACCGAAGAAGTAAAGTTCCTTATTGAATTCATCAGCCTTGATTCCTTCTTTGACCGTTTTCAAGGCATTTTCGAGATCTTCAAGATGTTCATAACTCTTTGCCAGGTACAAATATAGTGAATGATATTCATGATCTAATTCTTTCAGTTCAATAAACTTTCGTACGGCTGTCTCATAAAGACCTGCCTGAAAAGCTGTAAATGCATATTCAAATAGAGTATTGATTTCAAGTCCGTCCTTCAAGGCCTTCTCAAAGTGCGGAAGGGCCTCCTCGAACTTGCCCGAGCTGCTTAATGCTTCAGCAAGCCTCTGATTGACATTAACACCAGCGATTTCTTGTTCCTGTTCCAAAACCTTTATGTAATTTGCAATGGCTTCCTGATCCCTGCCTTGATGAAAGAACAGTTCAGCTAGTGCAAAATCAATGATGATCTCATCTGGAAGCATTTCCTTAGCCTGCAGTAATTTCCGTTCGCTGACCTCATCCATCCCCTGCAATTGATAAAGGTCCGCTTCCAAAAGCAAAGCACTTGGATATACTTCATCATCTGCACTTACTTTTTCAAGCATCARCATCGCTTCATCTTCCTGGTCCATATCAATTAGGATTTCCGCCAACGAAACAATCAATTCTCCTTCATCGGGATAGAGTTGCAGCAGATGTTCAAAAAGATCCTTTGCCTCTTCTGCAAAGCCAAGCTGGAGCATTTCTTCGGCCAGCAATAAAATGTCCTCTGCTGACTCTGATGATTTAATTCGATTTATATGTTTAAGAGCTTCTGTTAATTCCCCTTTTTTTAAATGCTGTATAACTTGTTCCACTGTGTTCATTGTTGAATCCTTCCTTTTGCATGATAGACTTGGTCCCTAGTCATACACACTCACGCCATAATGTAACATACTCTGCCATTAAGAACAAAATACCATGYAATCGCGAGATGCATAGTAAACAGTATTCATTAGTTTACCATACTGCAGCCTTGTATTCCATCGATGAAGTCCCCTCCCATTCTCATTAAAAAAAGGTTACTAGTTAATTCTCCATGCTACGGTAAATCTCCTTTTTGATCTTGAACCCCTTTTTCATTATTTTCACTATCAATTCAGGTACAAAACACCCCTGATGTTAGCGCTTTCAACACTTTTAAGCATTTAAAAAAAGTTTACAGACCAAATAAGGTATGTAAACTTTTTTTATATTTACTTTATCAATTGCGTCAAATGCCCAAAAAATTGTGGATATGATACATCGATGGCATCAGGGTCGGCAAGTTCCACTTCCCCATCCGTTATCAAAGCCGCTACAGCAAGCATCATCCCGATACGATGATCCCCATGGCTTGTAACCATACCTCCATTCAGGGCTTTACGGCCTTTGATGATCAATCCGTCTGCTGTCGGGGTTATATCTGCCCCCAGGATGGAAAGCTCATTTGCAACAGTATCAATTCTATTCGTCTCTTTCACTTTTAATTCTGCTGCATCCTTGATCGTCGTTATCCCTTCTGCCTGTGTCGCCAGAAGTGCAATTACCGGTATTTCATCGATGAGACGGGGAATTAAATCACCGCTGATGGTCGTTCCTTTTAATCGGGAGCTTCTGACCGTGATGTCACCTGCAGGTTCTCCCTCGCTCGTCTTCTTCTCTATCGTGATATCAGCCCCCATCGATTTCATGACTTCGATGATTCCAGTCCTTGTCGAATTAAGGCCCACATTCTTTAATACCACTTCACTATTTTCCGTAATCGCTGCAGCCACCATGAAGAAAGCTGCCGAAGAAATATCACCCGGCACATGGATGGCCGTCCCTTTGAAGACTTGATTTCCGCTTACTTTAATCGTATGGCCGTCCTTTTCGATTTTACCGCCAAACTCCTGGATCATTCGTTCTGTATGATCGCGGGTCTCTTCCGGTTCGATAATGATCGTTTCACCTTCTGCCTGTAAACCGGCCAAGATTATCGCAGATTTCACCTGTGCACTCGCTACAGGCAATTCGTAGCGAAACCCTTGTAATTTGCCTCCTCTTATGGCGAGGGGGGTATATTCGGCTCCTTTTCGGCCATCAATGGTTGCTCCCATCTGACGTAGAGGGTTGACTACCCGGGTCATTGGACGTTTGGCTATCGATTCGTCACCTGCCAAAACGGCTGAAAAATCCTGTCCTGCCAATATGCCCATCATTAACCTGATCGTGGTACCAGAATTTCCGACATCCAGTACTGATTCAGGTTCCTTTAATCCATTAAAACCTTTGCCTTCAATTTTGACGTGCTGGCCATCTTGTTCAATATGGACTCCAAGCTGCTTAAAACAGGAAATCGTACTTAAACAATCAGCTCCTGGAAGAAAATTAGTTACTGTCGTTTCCCCTTCGGCAAGGGCTCCAAACATTATCGAACGATGGGAGATCGACTTATCTCCAGGTATGGCAATCGAACCACGCAATGTTTGGATTTTTGTTTGTAATTTTTTAGTATTCATAAAACCATCCTTCCCTATATTATTATGCCAGGATCGTTTCATAATCTGTATGTCTTGAAATACACTCCGCAGCTTTTATGCGATCAACATCCGTTTGGAAACTGATGACCAGCACACCGTATATCTCTTCCCTGGTTTCAATGATCCTTATGTTTGTAATGCTGATACCTTCTTGTGCCAAATATCCGGTAATCTCAGAAATTATTCCGGCATAATCCGGTATATCGATATATAAATCATAAAACGCTGGTATGGCGCCTTTCGCATGTGTCGGCAAATCATCCCTGAAAATCTTGGCATCGGTAAAGAATCGAAGGATTTCTTCACTTTCTTCATTCGCAACCAGACCTTTTATATGCTCCATTTCATTCAGCCAATCATTCATTAATTCAAGCAGCACATCCCGGTTATGTAACAAAATGTCACGCCACATTTCCGGACTGCTTGAGGCGATTCTGGTAATATCCCGGAATCCACCTGCTGCGAGCCTTGAAATCAACTTGTTTTCCTTACTGTAATTTTCTGCCTGCTTAACGAGCCCTGATGCGACAATATGCGGAAAATGACTAATGACCCCAGTCAGCTTATCGTGTGTGGCAGGACTAACAATAAGAAAGTTAGCTCTTGTCCCCTGCAGCCACCCTTTCAGCTGCTCAACTTTTTCTTCTTTGATGGTGTCCCCGGGAGTAAGCAAATAAAATGCATGTTCGAATAAATGTAATTTGGCTGCCGCAGCGCCACTCTTATGGGAACCAGCCATAGGGTGCCCCCCGATGAAGGCCACCCCTTTATCTATCAATGGTTTCGCTGCCTTAACGAC
>NZ_JBFUIQ010000098.1:0-14574 GCF_056401795.1 Peribacillus sp. P4_D6 | reverse complement strand
GGGGAATGTATATGACAGCAAGAGTTGCAGTTATCACAGGGGGAGCAAGCGGTATAGGCCGAGCCACATGCCTGAAATTCGCAGCAAAAGGGGACAAGGTCGTTGTTGCGGATTTTAATGAAGAAATGGGTCGGGAAACCGTTGATCAGATAACAGCTAATGGTGGAGTGGCCATTTATGTTAAAACGGATGTTTCTAAGCAGGAAGATGTTGAATCGTTAATCAATAAAGCAGTGGAAACATACGGAAGGCTCGATATCATGTTTAATAATGCCGGCATTGGTGCGGGCGGTATGATCCTAGACCAAGATATGGAAGGTTACTACAAAACGATTGGGGTGAACCAGCACGGAGTGGCCTTTGGAATCATGGCAGCAGGACGGAAAATGAAGGAACTGGGTAACAAGGGAGTCATTATAAATACCGCTTCCGTGTTTGGCTACTTAGCTTCCCATGGGACTTTTGCCTATCAGGCGACTAAAGGCGCTGTAAGAATGATGACACAGACAGCAGCTTTGGAATTGGGTGCTCATGGCATACGCGTTGTGGGCATTGCGCCGGGCGGGGTCGACACTCCTATCATACAAGGTTATAAAGACAGGGGAATCATCGATAAATTGAATGCAAGTCAAATGCGCGGTGAATTGATTAAGCCAGAAGCCATTGCAAATGCCGTCTATCTATTATCGTTAGAGGAAGCGGATGCGATCAATGGAAGTGTAGTCATGGTCGATGATGGCTATGCATCTTTTAAGTGATTTTAAGAAAAAATCGTCCCAACCAGATGATGTTTTCTATTTATGATATATGGGAATATTGAATTCTAATAGATCAAAGGTAATATTGACCGATTGATACCAGCGATATATCATGGGAAATAGATGGGTGAAACCGGTCTTATCTTTATAAAAGAAGGTTGATATTTTTGAAAAAAGGGCAGCAAACCAAAGAACGAATCATAAATGTAGCCCGGACTCTTTTTGCCACTAAAGGTTTTGACATGACAAGAACGAATGAAATTGCCTCTGCATGCAATGTTTCCGAAGCTACTATTTACAAATACTTTGACAGCAAAAAAGATTTGCTTTTGGCTACAATTACCCCTAATGAAAAAGAGGAATCTGAAGATGGGACTAGCCATCTATCCACGGATGATCTAGTGGAGAATCATGTTACTACCATGATAAAAAAAATTCTTGAAAATAAAGAACAGTTTTCGATATTATTTAGGGAAACACAATTCGATCAAGATATTTCAAAGCAATATGTAGATCAGATTTTCAAGCCAAATGCCAGGCATATTGAAATACAGAAGAGAATAGATAGCGGAGAGATACAATATATCTCTGATATTATTTTATTTAATGTTGGGATCATTTCTTTCACATTGGCTTTATCTACACATTATGAGATCCATCAACAAAAAAAGGAGCCATATTTTACTTCTGAACGAATTAAGAGCATTGCTCAACTTTTGGTATATGGTATTCATGGGAAACAAAATCATACATATTGAAACGGTCATATTTAGGGCATGAGCATCAAGCCGTAAATATGACCTTTTTTTCATTCAGAGTAGATGTCCAGAGTGTAAGATTTGACTTATATTTTTCAGACAATTACGATAAATGTATACTTCACGAAATGCTTTAAGAAAATTATATCTGGAAATCTTGTAACATTGGAGGGTATCAAATGAGCGATATCGTAATTTTATCAGGAAGTCCGGCTATTCCATCAAGAACGGACATTTCACTAAAACATATTCAATCATTAGTCGAAAATGCAGGATTTACTACAGCTTATTTCTCGATTCCGGATTTCTCAGCAGATGATTTATTCCAAGGGAAATATAATAGCGAGGATATCTCAAAGCTTTCAGAGAGAATTCAAGCAGCCAGAGGAGTCGTTATAGGTTCACCGGTATATAAGGCTTCTTATACAGGTGTATTGAAAGCATTGATTGATTTGCTGCCAGAAGGTGCTTTTAAGGGTAAGCCGGTGTTGCCAATCATGATTGGTGGAAGTAACAGGCATCTATTGGCGATTGACTATGCGCTTAAACCATTAATTTCAATATTAAAAGGCGAGCCGCTGCAGGGGATTTATTTTGTTGATAAGGAAATAGATAAACAGAATCCAGAAAATCCGATCAATGATTTGCATCTAATTGATCGCGTCCAGAGTCAGGTTCAAGAATTTGTAGAAGCGATACAGTTAAGAAATTAATGACTTCAATAAATTAATTCCTTCTTAAAGAGACTGGAACCTTAGAAATTTTTATAGAATAACACGCGTCAATAATTGGCCTATTAATGAAAATAGACTCATTTTTTTGGAGATTTTATCTAAAAAGACGAGTCTATTTTCGTATTTATATGCACATAAAATCATAAATTGAATAGTGTGTATAAAAATAACAGTTCATCCATAATATTAAACCAAGTTATTTTATAAGAAAACTCCATTGACAAGGATTAAATATATGTTAATATTTAAAATAATAAAACTTATCCAGAGCGACGGAGGGAATTGGCCCTTTGAAGTCCGGCAACCTGCATGATGGATGCAAGGTGCTAACTCCAACAAAATGTTGATCATTTTGGAAGATAAGGTAAAGATATTTACCTTGCGATCTTTCCATCATGGAAAGATTTTTGTTTTTTGTGAAAATATTAGGCAGACCATAACAATGTAAGGTTGTATGGAATTATATAAATCTAAAAAATTTAAAATAAAATATTCGCGGGTTTTCTTAAAGGAGGAACTGGTTTGAATAAAGAGAATCAGCTTGAAGAAATTTTTGAACGACTTCAAGAAATGCTTAATTCAATGAAATATGGATCCATTACACTTATTGTCCAGGATGGTAAAATCATTCAAATGGAGAGAAATGAAAAACTAAGAATTAAATAAGGTATCTGCTGACTAGAAAAACTAGAGGCGGGTTTAACTGATATAAAGAGAGTATTGGTTAGATTCGTCTCTTTTTCCTAGATTCAAATAACCCGGGGGATATTACAACGGGAATTGATCAACAGTTACTCTAACCTGATACAGCAAGTTTTTAGAGGGGGCTACAAAGTTGGCTGCATTAATAAACTATGAAAATTTCAATACAGGGGACTTCCCTGTATTTCCTCAAGACACTGAGACAAAAGGTGCTTTGGAAGTACTGCAATGGGCGAATGACCATTATGGAGACAAACTGATTTATGCTTGCAGTTTTGGTATTGAAGGCATCGTGCTTACGGATTTATTGGCGAAGGTCAATCCTTCGGCAAAAATAGTTTTCCTAGATACAGATGTTCATTTTGAGGAAACTTACCAATTGATCGAGGAAGTGAAGAAGCGATATCCGAAGCTTTTGATCGAAATGAAGAAACCTGACTTGACGCTTGAGGAACAAGCGGCGGAATATGGCGATGAATTATGGCTTAGTGATTCCAATAAGTGCTGTAACATCCGTAAAATCGTTCCGCTTACAGATGTGCTTTCATCGGCAACAGCCTGGCTTTCGGGACTGCGGAGGGAGCAATCCGAAACAAGGGCTAAGACCGAGTATATCAATAAGGATAATAAGTTCAAATCAGTTAAAATATGCCCGCTCATACATTGGACATGGAAAGATGTTTGGCGCTATGCCCACAAAAATGGACTTCCATATAATGTCCTGCATGATAATGGATATCCGAGCATTGGATGTAAAACGTGTACTGCACCTGCCTTCAATGCAGATGATTTACGCTCAGGCCGTTGGCAAGGGGCTCAAAAAACGGAATGCGGATTGCATTTATCTTAAATAAATAGAAATTATAGGCATAAATAAATAGAAACCATAGGGGGAAATTAGCATGACAATCAGTTTACCGCACGGAGGAACATTAATCGATCTTTGGGAACCAAAATATGATTTTAGTAAAATAACGAAGTCAATCGAAATCGATGAAATTGCTTTRAGCGATCTTGAATTGATAGGGACTGGTGCCTACAGCCCGATTAAAGGATTCTTTACAAAAAGTGACTATGAGACAGTGGTAAAGGATATGAGGCTAAGCAGCGGACATGTATGGAGCATCCCGATTACGCTGCCTTTGACCGAAGAAACTGCAGGAAGCCTTACTATAGGTGAAGAAGTAACATTAACCCATGATGGTGAAACATACGGGGTTCTCTCCGTTTCTGATATTTACACTCCAGATAAGCAATTGGAAGCGACATTGGTATATCAAACAGCTGATGAGAAGCATCCTGGAGTAAAAAACTTATATAACCGCGGGGATGTATATGTCGGCGGGGAAATAAAGTTGATCAAGAGAATAGAGCGTCCGCTATTTCAAGCTCATTATTTGGACCCAGTCGAGACAAGGAAGGCTTTCGCTGAAAAAGGATGGGAAACGGTTGTCGGTTTCCAAACGAGGAACCCTGTTCACCGTGCACATGAATATATTCAAAAGACAGCATTGGAGATCGTCGACGGTTTATTCTTAAATCCTCTCGTCGGTGCCACTAAATCAGATGACATTCCGGCAGATGTAAGAATGGAAAGCTATAAAGTTCTGCTTGACAAATATTATCCTAAGGATCGCGTCTCCCTTGCAGTTTTCCCTGCTGCCATGCGTTATGCAGGACCTAGAGAAGCCATTTTCCATGCGATGGTCCGTAAAAATTATGGTTGCACCCATTTTATCGTCGGACGTGATCATGCGGGTGTGGGCGATTATTATGGCACATACGATGCCCAAAAAATCTTTGGGAACTTTAACGCAGATGAGTTAGGAATCACGTTATTATTCTTTGAACATAGTTTTTACTGTAAAGCATGTGGCAATATGGCTTCCGCTAAAACTTGTCCGCATGGCAAGGAAGACCATGTCATCCTGTCTGGAACGAAGGTAAGGGAAATGTTGCGTAATGGAGAAATTCCTCCAGCTACCTTTAGCCGTAAGGAAGTCATCGAGGTGTTGATAGAAGGTCTAAAAAAAAATGAAGTTTATAACTGATTGGACATAAATGGAAGGTTACATGAAGAGGGGGATTATCAAATGAGTAAAAGTACGAATGTCACATGGCATGAGACGTCATTGACCAAGGAGCACCGACGGAAGCAGAACGGGCATGAAAGCACGGTTCTATGGTTTACAGGACTATCGGGTTCCGGAAAATCAACGATTGCAAACGCGGTCGCTAAAGAATTATACAATCGGAATATTCGAAGTTATGTTTTGGATGGTGATAATATCCGTCATGGCTTAAATAAAGATTTAGGTTTTTCTGAAGAAGATAGAACCGAGAATATTAGGCGGATCGGTGAGGTTTCCAAGTTATTCGTGGATAGTGGGCAGTTCGTATTGACCGCTTTCATATCACCTTTCAGGGCAGATCGGCAGATTGTACGTGATTTACTCGAAGAAGGGGAGTTTATTGAAGTATACATAAAGTGTCCGATTGAAGAGTGCGAAGTGCGTGATCCAAAAGGGCTTTATGACAAGGCCCGTAAAGGCATCATTAAAGATTTTACCGGAATCGACTCTCCATACGAAGAACCTGAACGACCGGAAATCATTTTAGAATCCGACCAATACAGCATTGAAGAGTGCGTTGAACAGGTAATCGGTTATTTAACAGCAAAGAAAGCGATTTAATCAAGGAGGAAATGTAATGGTTTACGAGAAATTTTGGTCGGAAAATCCACTAATCGCTAAAAATAAAACGGAAATCTGGAAATTGGAAAAAGACGGCTTGAAGATATTTGATGATATTCCACATTACGCAGCAAATGGGTTTGATTCCATCCCTAAAGAGAAATGGGATATGTTCAAGTGGGCAGGTTTATACCTGCAACGGCCAAAAGAAGCTGGTTATTGGATGATGCGAGTCGTTATTCCCGGAGGTATCCTGACTTATGATCAACAAATAACTCTAGCTAACATCRCTAAAGATTACGGGAGGGACGTATATGACATTACAACCCGTCAAGCCATTCAATTCCATTGGCTGACCATCGAACAGGTCCCGGATATATTGAATCGTTTAGAAAAGGTTGGAATGACTACGGCTGGAGCTTGTGGTGATATAACCCGTAATATCATCGGTAATGCATTGGCAGGCATCGATCCTGATGAACTTTTTGATACGCGCGAGGTACTTTATGATGTATTTGAGTATTTCCGCCTTAACGAAGACTATTCGAACCTTCCGAGGAAGTATAAAATGTCCATAAGTGCCAATATCCATAATGCTTCAAATGCTGAAATCAACTGTGTTTCTTTCAATCCAGCTACTAAAGTAATTGATGGAGTAACGGAAGTCGGTTTTTACGTAAAAGTAGGGGGTGGGCTTTCCTCCGTTCCGATGCTGGCAGAAGAACTTGACTTATTCATTTTACCTGAAAAAACTGTGGAAGTGGCTGCCGCCATCACGACGATATTCCGTGACTTTGGGTACCGTGAAAAGCGTCATCGCTCACGTTTGAAATTCCTTGTCGCTGACTGGGGTCCTGAACAATTCAAGGAAAAATTGCTGGAATACACCGGTCCGCTTCCTGAAAAGGGAGAAAGTGCGGTGAAGGGATGGAATGCAGGGTATTTCTACGGCATCCATAAACAAAAGCAAGATGGTCTGAACTATGTTGGCGTCAATATACCAGTTGGTCGTCTAAACCCAGACGAAGTGATCGAGTTTGCCGAACTTGCAAAAAAATATGGAAATGGTGAAATCCGCAACTGTAATTCTCAAAATCTAATCATTCCTAATGTGCCGGATGCAAAACTTGAGGAATTAAAGCAGGAATCCATCTTCGAAAGATTTCCATATCAACCAAAGAAATTCATTGGGTACTCCGTTTCGTGTACAGGCATCGAGTATTGCAACCTGGCTCTAGTTGAAACGAAAAACCGAATGAGGACCATTTCTGAATCACTGGACAAGGAAATAGATCTCGATGTGCCTGTAAGGATGCATATGGTCGGCTGTCCGAATAATTGCGGTCAAAGAGCCATCGCTGAAATAGGGCTGCAAGGCATAAAAATGAAAAATCAGGATAAAAAGATGGTCGAAGCTTTTGAGATATACGTTGGAGGAACGCTGAATGAGGGCGGGAAGTTCAATGAAAAGCTTAAAGGAAAAGTGGAAGCTGAAAAGCTCCATCATGTTTTGAAAGAAATAATCCTATTTTTCAAAGAAACTAAACTTCTTTCCGAAACCTTTCTCGACTTTGTGGAAAGGGTAGGGGTAGACGAATTACAAAGTAAACTTGATGATATATTAGCGGAAGTGGCCGTTTAATAGGGGAAGGTAAGCATTCCATGAATCTATACCGTTTTGAAGTCACTATCAAGGAAAAACCAATTCATGTCATCATTGTTGCCGATTCAGATGAAAAGGCGTTTGATCTTGTTGATATCGAGCTGGAAAAGCATTATTTGAAAACGCCTGAAGTGGATGACATCTCATTATATGAAAAAAGGAAAATTAAAAATGGAGCAGGTTTCGTTTTATCGGAATTCGAAACAATTCTCTAAGGGAAGGCAGGATGCAAAAATGGGGAAAGTATATCTAGTAGGAGCCGGTCCCGGAGATCCAGATTTAATTACATTAAAAGGATTAAAATGCATCCAAGAAGCTGATGTCATTTTATATGATCGACTTGTCAATAAAGAACTTTTGAATCATGCAAAAGACGGTGTCGAGCTGATTAATTGCGGTAAACTGCCGGATTATCATTTGTTGCAGCAGGATACCATCAATCGGTTCCTCGTTAAATATGCAAAAAAGGGAAAAATAGTCACCCGTTTGAAAGGCGGCGATCCATTCGTCTTTGGGAGAGGCGGTGAGGAAGCGGAAGCCCTTGCCAAAAGTGGCGTGAGCTTTGAAATCGTACCAGGAATTACAGCTGGAATCGCCGCTACAGCCTATGCGGGAATTCCAGTTACACATAGGGACTATGCTTCATCATTTGCAATTGTTACCGGTCATCGGAAAAAAGATGAAGAGGATAATATCAAGTGGGAATCCCTTGCAAAAGGAATCGATACATTAGCCATTTATATGGGTGTTAAAAACCTGCCATATATTCAAGGAAAACTTTTGGAACATGGAAAAAGCCCGGAGACTCCGGTAGCCCTTATTCATTGGGGTACATTAACAACGCAAAAAACAGCTGTCAGTACGTTGGCTAAAGTAGTGGAAACCGCCAATTACGAACAAATTTCGAATCCTTGCATGATAGTCGTGGGGGATGTCGTTAATTTACGGGAAAAAATCAAATGGTTTGAAGGAAAACAAACCGAAAATTTGTTGGCGAATGAGGCCTTTTAATGGAAGCCATTTTATATATTTGCCATGGCAGCCGTGTTAAAGAAGCTTCAGCCCAAGCCATTGATTTTATTAAAGTTTGTATGCAAGCACAGCCATATTCCATTCAAGAGTATTGCTTCTTGGAATTGGAAACTCCTACGATTGAAGAGGCCTACGAACGATGCGTCCAAAAAGGTGCGACGAGCATATTGGCCATTCCAGTTCTATTGCTGACAGCTGTACATGCAAAACATGATATTCCAGTCATATTGAATAAAATGAAAGAACGGTACCCCGCTGTTGTCTTGAAATACGGAAGGCCGATTGGTGTCAGCGAGAAAATGGTTGACATTTTAGTGGAACGGTTGGAGGAAACAAATGTAAGTGTTACAGAGGATTCCTTGGTTTTATTGGTTGGAAGGGGCAGCAGTGACCCCGACGTGAAAAGGGATTTATCTCGATTGGCCGTTTTGCTAAGGAACAGGTTTCCAAAAATCCGGGTGCAAGAGTGTTATTTGACAGCTGCCACACCAAGCTTTGGAGAAGCGTTGGAATTTGCGGTGGAATCTCGATCAAACCAAGTATTTATCATTCCTTACTTATTGTTTACAGGTCTCTTAATGCAGTCGATTGAAAATAGTATAAAAAAGATTCAAAAAAAGGGGAAGCAAAGAATCATACTTTGCCGATATTTAGGTTATCACCCAAAGATTGAACAAGCAATATCAGAACGAATTCATGAAGTGAGTGGGGAGGGAGCCTATGTATCCAATTACGCTTAATATCGAGAACAGAAAGTGTGTCATCATCGGCGGTGGTAAAATAGCTTACTTTAAAGCGGGCCCCTTATTGGAAGCTGGTGCTGAAGTTACCGTCGTAAGCCCCGAAATATGCACAGGTTTTCAAGTGTTGGAGAAAGAAGGTAAGATTCGGGTCTTACTTAAAGAAGTGGAAGAAACTGACTATAATGATGCATTTTTAATCATTGTTGCTACCAATTCTACTGAAGTAAACGAACGAGTATACGAGAATGCATCCGAAAGTCAGTTGGTTAACGTAATCAGCAATCATGAGTTGGGTAATTTTCATATACCGGCCACATTGAATAGAGGCATGCTTTCCATAAGTGTTTCTACCAATGGAGCAAGTCCAACGCTCGCAAAAAAAATACGGAATGACCTAGGTAAAGTATATGATGAATCATATGAAGAATATCTTGAATTCCTTTTTGAAGCAAGAATGATTATAAAGAATGGGTCATTTTCAAAAGAAGAAAAATCTAAATTATTGAAAGATTCAATAGAGGATATTTATAAATATTCCTTAAAAGAAAGATATCGTTTTTTAGCTAGGCTTTTACCAGTAGAAGCTGAAGAAAATATATCATTGGGCTGATCAGAAAAACTGAAGGCACCTAACCAACATTTCATTTTGGTTAGGTGCCTCTTTGTGTCTTAAGGAAATCTAAATGATTTATACAGGCAAACGGTACCATCGGGTCGATGATATAGGTTCTATTTTAGTGAAAAAAGGGGAATGTCATGAAAAAGTTAATCGTTTTGGCCTTTATCGGGTTTTTAGCCCAATTAATCGATGGTTCGCTTGGAATGGGGTATGGTGTGAGTTCCACTTCCTTATTGTTGACATTCGGGATTGCCCCTGCAGTAGCATCAGCATCCGTTCATTTATCGGAAGTAGTGACCACAGCAGTATCCGGAGCCTCACATATAAAGTTTGGGAACGTTGATAAAAATATGGTCTATCGCTTGATCATTCCAGGTTCTGTTGGTGCATTTGTAGGTGCATGTTTCCTGAGTAACCTGCCAGCCGAATTAGCAAAACCGTATATTGCCATATTTTTATTTGGTCTTGGTGTATACGTTTTATTCCGCTTTTTATTTATTTTTAAACCGTCAAAGGAAAATGAAACCGTAAAGCCATTGACCGCAAAACAATCCATTCCGTTAGGCCTTTTTGCAGGCTTTTGTGATGCAACAGGCGGAGGCGGTTGGGGACCGATTGCAACACCCGTTTTATTGTCAAAAAAAGGCATGACGGCGAGAAAAGCTGTAGGAACTGTAGATACGAGCGAATTTGCCATTGCTTTCTTTGGAAGTCTTGGCTTTATCATTTCTCTTGGATGGGAAGCTGTCAATTGGCTTTGGGTCGTAGCTTTGATAATTGGAGGAGTGGTTGCCGCACCAATTGCAGCCTGGCTCGTCAGGATGCTTCCTGCTCAATTAATGGGTGTTTTAGTGGGCGGTTTCATTATCTTAATCAATGTAAGAACATTATTAGCTACATGGATTCCGATTGAAGCCCATATATACATCTATACTGGCATCGTGATAATATGGTTTTCTGGAATTCTTCTTACCATCAATAAAATGGCCAATGCGAGAAAACATGATCATATCGAACACCGCCAGAATGTTTCCTGATTCCCGAGTTTGAAAGAAGCGAATGTACACAAGTTGCAAATTCCGATGCGTAAATAAACTCGTAGGTATGTATGTGCCTACGAGTAAAGTCGTTTGCCAAATGGAATAGCGACTATAAAGTTGCTGCGGTTTTAATAAAGGATCTTGATCTTATTTAATAGATTCATTACCCTTTTTAAGGGTTCCTAAAAATCGAGAGACTTATCACTCCAATGTATAAGAATTCATAGTACCCCTTACTAAAGTAAGCCGTCGGAGAGATTTGAATGATTTTAGAACAGAAGCAGAATCAATAATTTATAGCTCCTACTGGTCAAATGAGTGATTTACACTTTCACATAATATAATAGGAGGAACTATTTCTTTTACTCTATTGAATTTAAATCCCTGCCTGTTTGGATATCGGCATTTGATTGATGGAGGCTAATTCAGCGTCCACAAAAAGACCCGTGATTTCCACCAGAAATAACGGGTCTTTCTCTTGTCTTGGTTTCCCCAATAACCCTCCCCGTGCCTACAATTGGTCTTCAAATCACTACTAGTAAATGACTGGGCAAATTGAATGCACTCAGCCATATTCTTAATGTCCTTTAGCTTTCTGTCATATCCGACGATGAGTACATGAAAAAAAATCGCGGATATCCTTTAATTTAAATCCCTGCAAGCTTTGAAAAGCATGCAGGTTTTTGCTTTATGCCGGGACATCGGAAAAATCGGTTTATTCCTTGGAAAAAAATCTTTACCTCCACTATGGTATCCTATTCATATCTAATGTCTGGCAGTGTGTCCAGTGAAGGCGAACATAATGTTTTAGGAGCAATAGGTCTTCTAAATACAATTTGTCAGGTATGCACCCATACTATGGAGCCGTCACCGTTCAAAAGGTAGTTAAATATTTTTCAGTTTTGTACAATGATTAAATAGCAAACTTGAAAAGGAGTTTTAATATGGAAGGCATCTCTGATCATTTAAAGGAAAATTTGGATATTTTGTTCGTAGGTTTCAATCCAAGCATTCGTTCAGGTGAGACTGGTCATCATTATGCGAATCCAAATAATCGCTTTTGGAAAATCCTCTTCGAGTCCGGGCTGACACCAAGGAAATATGAACCGACTGAAGAC
Source organism: Peribacillus sp. P4_D6 (assembly GCF_056401795.1). NCBI lineage: Bacteria > Bacillati > Bacillota > Bacilli > Caryophanales > Bacillaceae > Peribacillus > Peribacillus sp. P4_D6. Next base: position 2,714 of record NZ_JBFUIQ010000098.1, on the reverse strand, counting down.
TCGTCATTGCTGGATTTAGGTTATGGTTTTACCAATATCGTTTCCAGGCCTACAAAAGGAGCGGACGATATCACTAAAGAAGAGTACATAAAAGGAAGGAAACAATTAAAAAGGAAAATAAAAAAGTATAAACCTAAACTTGTCTGTTTTGTAGGAAAGGGTGTCTATCAGGAATATCGTCAATTACGAAAAATCTCATGGGGGCTGCAAGAAGAAACCACATCAAATGAGACCATGGAATTCGTTGCCCCTTCTTCCAGCGGTTTAGTTAGAATGCCGATAAATGAGATCATCGAAATTTATAGTGAGTTGCCCATTCTGCTTCGCCAGCTGAAAAGCAATTGAAGAAACTTATTAAAACAACGGTGAAATTATATGAGTCAGGATAATGCTAAAATGGAAAAGCGTGGCTTTTCTGAGGTCAATGATAGTGAATTATTGCCAAGGAGTAAAGAATTGTATATCTATTTTATGGGATACCTAAGTATCGATCTTGCTAACAGGCTCGTCGATAGGGACTTTCATACCTAGAATCGGTCTTTTGGCGTTGCTTAGTAATGCGCAGATTCCTGAATGGGGCATCGATTGGCTAAAGCATGAGCAAGTAGCCTTAATGGCGGCGCTTTTTGCATATAGAACAGGTCTTTTCACTTTAGGATAATGGGTTGGATTTGGCCGAATCTTTTTACAGCGATTGGCTACGGTTATGATTGGCTTGCTTTCCTTGATGAAATTACTAAATTTCTTTTAATGATTACTAAACATTTTAATGATAGGCCGATATAACCAGTAATGGATTGCCATTACTGGGTTTTTATTTCCCAAGAACATATTTCATAAACCGCACCTTTTTGAGATCGTTCATTACGGTTAGGCAAATGACGCTTTTTAATGAACATTGGAAGCTTGATTATCAAAATGGCCAGTGATTACATAAACTAGGGTGAATGTACTTCTGAATGGTCGTTTTGGTTAGCAGAAATGAAAGCGCTTCTAATTGAAAATGAAACAACCAACGTTTAGAAAACGGGAGTCTGTCTACAATGGGAATAAGCAAATAACTATGGAGGTGTTCAATTGATGAATGTTAATGGTGCCCTAGAGGTTCTTGATCGCATGCGGCTTCCTAATGGTGCATATACTGCAAGCGTTTCCGATGATTATAATTATGTCTGGATAAGGGATGTCGTTTATACAGTAATACCTTTTATAAATGATCCGTCCAATCGTTACGAAAAAGCATATCATGCTTTATTCGACTTATTTCAAACCTATGAGTGGAAGATAGATATTCATACGGTGCAGAAACCCCAGTTTCTATTTGAACATATCCATGCAAGGTATTCCACTGAGCTAAAAGAACTGCCCGATGAGTGGGGGCATGCCCAAAATGATGCGGTAGGTGCCTTTTTATGGGGTGTCGGTGAAGGATATAGGCATGGTAAAAAGGTGATAAGAAACCAACGTGATTTAGAAATTGTCCAAAAGCTGGTCAATTACTTGGAATGCCTGCAATATTGGCAGTCGGAAGATAACGGGATGTGGGAAGAAAATATAGAAATCCACGCTTCAAGCATAGGTGCATGTGTTGCTGGATTGAATTCAGTCAAAATGCTGGTAAACGTCAAGGAAGAACTGATTAAAAAGGGAGAAGAAACACTTCGTTTCCTGCTTCCAAGGGAAAGTTATTCAAAAGAGACGGATTTAGCCCTTTTATCGTTGATTTATCCGTATCGGCTGGTAGACCGTGAAATAGGACTTGAAATATTGAAGAATGTCACAGAAAGACTAGAAAGAACAAATGGTTGCATTAGATATGAGAAGGACCTTTATTATAATGACGGTCAAGAAGCGGAATGGTGTTTCGGGCTTCCATGGTTGGGCTTATGCTACCTTGAACTTGGCATGATGAACAAAGTTAATGAATATATAGATAAAACAAAAATGATCATTCCGGAAAATTGGGAAGTTCCTGAGTTATATATTGGAGGCAGTAATATACCAAACGGGAATACTCCTTTGGCATGGTCAGTCTCATTATCCTATTTATTCTTGACGAAGACTTCCATGATTCGAACTGAACAAATAACATGAAGCATTCATACTGGATACCTTAAAGCTCTTCCTAAAAAAAGGGAAGAGTTTTTCTTGGTATAATAATATTTTTACAATAAATGTCTTTTTTCTTTAAAAAAGTGTTTAAATTTACAAAAAAACGGCTATTTATAACAATAACTTCACCTCCATTTGAAGGATTAATATCATTTTCATCGAATATATATAATAACTGGGGAAGGATGGGTAAAATACTATCGAGTTAATACTGATGGAGGGGTTTTATTGAGTACAATTATTGACCAGCTACAAGAGATTTATCCAAGCGATTTCGATTTGTATTTGTTTCATGAAGGCACCCTTTATGAAAGCTATAAAATGCTTGGGGCACACATTGTGACAACATTAGGTAATGAAGGAGTACGATTCACCGTTTGGGCCCCCCATGCCAAGCAAGTTTCAGTAGTCGGTAATTTTAATAATTGGGACGGAAAAGATCATGCGATGAAACGGATCGAGCGTTCAGGTATCTGGGTGTTGTTCGTACCAGGATTACAAGAAGGGGAACTCTATAAATATGAAATACATACACCCGGAAATAAACGTATCCTAAAAGCCGATCCATATGCCTTTTATTCGGAGGTCAGACCAAATACTGC